>NZ_JBJGZV010000002.1:0-235373 GCF_054050715.1 Blastococcus sp. SYSU D00669 | reverse complement strand
GGCTCGGAGCGCAGCCGGTCGGGGTTGTCCCCGGCGGTGACCAGCAGCTGGCCGGCCACGTCGGTGCCCACGCCGTGGGCGGCGGCCAGGGCGGGGTTGATGGCGCCGACCAGCGGGGTGAGCAGGGTATCGAGGTCGTCGATCTCCTCGCTGAGCCGGGCGTGGCGACGGGCCAGACTGCGCAGCGCGGTCTTGGTCGCCTGCACCGGGTCCGCGCTGCCGGTCGGGTCCGGGCGCATCGCCGCGCAGGTGGCCAGCAGTCGCCGGAGGGTCAGGGTGCGCAACTGGCCGCGCAGCGGCTCGGGCGCGGTGATGATCAGCGCCCGGATCTGGGTCTGCGCCTCGGCGCGGGCGGCGATGGCGCTGCGACGGGCCACGCGCAGCGTGCGCACGGCCTCGACCGGACCGGTGCGGGCCTTCGGGATGCCGGTGGACCGGCCGCTCAGGGCGGCGCGGGCGGCGGCCTCGGCGTCGATCGGATCGGACTTACCGGCGAACCGGCGGGTCTTGCGGTCCGGACGGTCGACCTCGACCAGCTCGATCCCCGCCGCGGTGAGGTGCCGGGCCAGGCCGGCGCCGTAGACCCCGGTGCCCTCCACCCCCACGCGCTGCACCGGGCCGTGCGCGGCGAGCCAGTCCATCAGCTGGCCGTAGCCGGCCGGGGTGGCGGCGAACTCGCGGTGGGCCAGCAGCCGCCCGGCGGCGTCGACGACCGCGGCGGTGTGGGTGTCGGCGTGGGTGTCCACCCCGCCGAACACCGGCTGGCCGGTGGTCACTGACTGGGCAGCGGGCAACGGCTCTGCGATGGTGGTCATCGCCGTCCTTGTCACTCGATCGGTCAGGGCGGCACGCACCGCCGAGCGAGCGGACAAGACAGTGACGGGTGCTTGCTGGCACAAGCTCCTATGAGGTCACGAACCCTCGACCGGTGAGTGCAAGCGAGCCCCGCAGCGGACCGCACCGACAGATCGGCATGAAGACCCGAAGTCAGTCAGGCGCTGGGTCAGGAACGACCGCTGCGGGGCTCGCCCACATCCTCACTGTCAGGCGTGCAGCCACACCGCCGAGTCGGCCGGCAGGGTGCCGCCGCCCACGTCGGCGCTGGCCAGCAGCACCCGCCCCTCCGGCAGCGGCACCGGCCCGGACGAGGCGTTGAGCAGGCACACCAGCCCGCCCGGACGGCGGAACGCGAGGCAACCGTCGGGTGCCGGTACCCACTGCAGCCCCTCGCCGGCGAAGGCCGGGGACGACGAGCGCAGCGCCAGCGCCGCTCGGTACAGCGACAGCATCGAACCGGGATCGGCCTGCTGCGCGGCCACGGTCAGCCCCGCCCACCCCGGCGGCATCGGCAGCCAGGTCGTCGGCGCCGTCGTGAAGCCGTACGGCGGCTCCGAGCCCGACCAGGGCATGGGGATCCGGCAGGCGTCGCGGCCCCGCACGGTGTGCCCGGACCGCTCCCACACCGGGTCCTGCAGCGCCTCGTCGGGCACCGGGACGTCGGGCATGCCGAGCTCGTCGCCGTTGTAGACGTAGGCCGCACCGGGCAGGGCCAGCTGCAGCAGCGCGGCCGCGCGCGCCCGCGCCGTCCCCACCTCGCCGCCGCCGTAGCGCGTGACGTGCCGCGGGCGGTCGTGGTTGGACAGCACCCAGCAGGCCGGGGCCGGCGTGCCGGCCACGGTGGCCAGCGAGTGGTGCACGGCCGACCGGAACTCCTCGGCGCCCCAGTCGGCCATCAGCAGCCGGAAGTTGAACGCCAGCTGCAGCTCGTCGGGGCGCAGGTAGAGCGCCAGCCGGTCGTCGTCGTGCACCCAGACCTCGCCGACGGCCATCGTGCCGGGGTGCTCGTCGAGCACCCGCCGGATGCGCCGGTGCACCTCGTGCACGCCGTCCTGGTCGAAGCGCAGGTCGCCGGGGCCGTGGTCGTCGAGCAGCCCGGTGTCCTCGGCCGGCACCATGTCCGGCAGGTCGGCCGGCTTCGCCATGCCGTGGGCGACGTCGATCCGGAAGCCGTCGACCCCGCGGTCCAGCCAGAACCGCATGGTCTCCTCGAGGTCGGCCAGCACCTCGGGGTTGTCGAAGTCGAGGTCGGGCTGCTCGGGGGCGAACAGGTGCAGGTACCACTGCCCGTCGGGCACCCGGGTCCAGGCCGGCCCGCCGAACACCGACGGCCAGTTGTTGGGCGGCTCGGCGCCGTCCGGACCGCGCCCGTCGCGGAAGACGTACCGCGCCCGCGCGGCGGACCCGGGCGGCGACGCCAGCGCCTCCCGGAACCACTCCCGCTGGTGGGAGCTGTGGTTGGGCACCAGGTCGACGGTCACCCGGATGCCCAGCCGGTGCGCCTCGGCCAGCACCGCGTCGAACTCGGCGAGGTCGCCGAAGGCAGGCTCGACGTCGCGCGGGTCGGCGACGTCGTAGCCGTGGTCGGCCATCGGCGAGGGGTAGAACGGCGTGATCCACAGCGCGTCGACGCCCAGCTCGCGCAGGTACGGCAGCCGGGCGCGGATGCCCGGGAGGTCACCGACGCCGTCGCCGTTCCCGTCGGCGAAGCTGCGGATGTAGACCTGGTAGAAGACGGCGGACCGCCACCAGTCGGGGGACGGGTTCACCCGTGCTCCTCAGGGGTCGTTCAGGAGATGGAGAGGCCGCCGGGCGCGTCGTCGGGCCAGCGGTTCTGCATGCTGCGGGCGGCCATCTCCAGATAACCCCACAACGTCGCGTCCTGCTCGTCGGTGAGCCCGAGGGAGTCGACGGCGTCGCGCATGTGCCGCAGCCACGCGTCGCGCTCGGCCGGGCCGATGGCGAAGGGCGCGTGCCGCATCCGCAGCCGCGGGTGGCCGCGCTCCTGCGAGTAGGTGGTGGGGCCGCCCCAGTACTGCTCCAGGAAGCCGCGCAGCCGGACCTCGGCGCCGTCCCAGTCGTCCTGCGGGTACAGCGGCGCGATCACCGGGTCGTGCCGGACGCCCTCGTAGAACCGGGCCACGAGGCGCACGAACGTCGGGTGCCCGCCGATCTCCTCGTAGAAGGTCCGGGCCGAGGGCAGGGTGCGGCTCGACTCGCTCATGACACCGATGGTCCCGCGCTCCGGCGGTCGCCTGCCACGTGACCTCCGGTACGCACGTACGCGAGCAGCGGCAGGACGACGGCGGCGAGCCCCAGCGCCCCGCACAGGGCGACGACGCCGCTGGCGGGCAGCCCCTCCGCGGCCAGGCCGGCGCCCAGCGCGCCGAGACCCTGCACGCCGTAGAGGCCGCTGACCGCGACGCCGAAGGCCCGCCCGCGGTGCGACGCCGGGACCGACTGCACGAAGGTGGCGTTCAGCGGGATCAGCCAGGAGGCGCCGAGCCCGGAGACGAACAGCAGGACCACGACGACGCCGAACGGCGCGGCGCCCGGGCCCGCGACGAGGCCCACCAGCCCGGCGAGCAGCAGCGGCGCGAGCGACAGCACCACCAGCCCGGGCACGAGCTTCTCGCGGCGCCGGGGCGCGACCAGCCGGGCCAGCAGCAGCCCGCCCAGCGTGACGCCCAGCGGGTTGGCGGCCAGCAGCACGCCGACGCCGGTCGCCCCGTGGCCGAGCTCGTCGACCAACGGCGCGGCGATGCCCTCCGGCGCGTACACGAACGCGGTGCCGATCCACAGCACGGCGAGGATGGCCAGCAGCCGCGGCGACCGCCGGATGAACGCCAGGCCCTCGGCGGCGTCGCGCAGCAGGGACTGCGCCGGCTCGCCCGCGGTCGCGGCCGGCCGCCGCTGCAGCCCGGTCCCCAGCCAGACCGCCGACACCGCGAAGATCGCCGCGTCGACCAGCAGCGCCCCCGACGGGCTGAGCACGGTGACCAGCGCGCCGGCGGCGACGAAGCCGACCACCTGGGCCAGCTGCAGCCCGACGTTGGACAGCGAGTTGGCGACGGCGTACCGGTCGCCCTCGAGGACGTCGGCCACCAGCGCCGAGCGCGCCGACTCGAACGGCGGCGCGCACAGCGCCAGCACGAACAGCAGCGCGAGCAGCACCGGCAGCGGCGTCCCGGGGATCGCCATGGCGGCGACCAGCAGGGCGCGGGCGGCGTCGGCCGAGACGAGCACCCGGTGCCGCGGCAGCCGGTCGGCCAGCGCCGCCAGCACCGGTCCGCCGAGCAGCCAGGGCAGGTAGCTGATCGCGAAGGTGAGCGCCGACAGCAGCGCCGAGGTGGTCCGCTGGTAGACGAGGACGGTCAGCGCGACCCGCGCGAGCTCGTCGCCGGCCGTGGACAGCAGGAACGTGCCGAACAGCGGCCGGAACTCGCGGACGGCGAAGACCTGCCGGAACGTCGCCGGCCGCTCGTGGGCCGGGACGCCGTCCTCGGCCACGGCGTCCTCGCTGGCCGGCCGGCTCAGGGGACACCTCCGGGCGTCCCGGCGCCGGCCAGCACCGGCGCGGGTGCCTTGAAGCCCTCGGCGACGAACCGCTCGGTCAGCCGCTGGCGCAGCTCGCGGGCGACCCGCCACTGGTCGGCGTTGGTGGTGCGCACCTGCACGCGCATCGTGACGCCGGCGGCGGTGATCGACTCGACGCCGAGCGACTCGGGCTCGGCGAGCAGCACCTCCGCCCACTCCTCCTCGCCGTACATCTCGTCGGCGACCTGCTGCATCACCGTGCGGCAGCGCTCGAGGTCGGTGTCGTGGGTGACCGGCATGTCGATGACGACCTGGGCGAAGCCCTGGCTCTTGTTGCCCACGCGCAGGATCTCGCCGTTGCGGGCGTACCAGACCACGCCGTGGGCGTCGCGCAGCCGCGTGATGCGCAGGCCGACGGCCTCCACCGTGCCGCTGGCCTCGCCGAGGTCGACGACGTCCCCGACGCCGTACTGGTCCTCCAGGATGATCCCGATCCCGGCGATGAAGTCCTTGACCAGGTTCTGCGCGCCGAAGCCCAGCGCCACGCCGATCACGCCGGCGCTGGCGATGATCGGGGCGAGGTTGACCCCGAGCTCGCCGAGCACGAGGACGACGGCGATGCCCAGGATCACGAACGAGGCGAAGCTGCGCAGCACCGAGCCGATCGCCTCGGCGCGCTGCGAGCGGCGGGCGGTGATCGTCTCGACGCCCACCGGGTCGGCCGGGCGCCCGCGCCGGCGCCACGGCCGCAGGACGCTCGGGACCGCCCCGCTGGCCGTCCGCGCCGTCAGCCGGCGGATGCCCCGGTTGACCATCAGCCGGACCAGGGCGGCCAGGACGACGATCAGCAGGATCCGCAGCGGCTTGGTGACGAACGTCTCGGCGTGCTCCTGCCACCACTCCTGGGTGAACAGCCCCGCCGCCGCGGCGGACAGGTCGTCGGCGGCGGTGGAGAACACGGACGGTGAAGCAGTCATCACCCTCGATACTCCCAGGCAGGTGCCGGTCTGTCAGCGACCGGCTGCGTTCCGTTCCGGCACCAGGGACGAAAGTCCCGTCGCGGCGGCCAGGAAGGCGAGCTGGTCAGCGGCCAGCCCGACGGTGCGGCTCACCGCGCGGGCGCCGTGGCCGACCGAGGTCTCCCGGCGGAGCACGACCGGCGCCTCGCCGCTCGTCGCGTGCTGGAGGGCCGCGGCCAGCTTGCGGGCGTGCAGCGGGTCGACCCGGGTGTCGGACTCGAACGTCGTGAACAGCACCGCCGGGTACGCCGTCCCCTCCCGGACCGCGTGGTACGGCGAGTAGCCCAGCAGCCAGCCCAGCTCGGTGGGGTCCTCGGCGGTGCCGTACTCGTCGTTCCAGGTGCGGCCCAGCCCGAAGCGCTCGTAGCGGACCATGTCGAGCAGCGGCGCGCTGCAGACCACGCCCGCCGCCAGGTCGGGCCGCTGGGTGAGCGTCGCGCCGACCAGCAGCCCGCCGTTCGACCCGCCCATGACCGCCAGCCGGCCGTGCGTCGTCCAGCCCTCGGCGACGAGGTGCTCGCCGGCCGCGGCGAAGTCGTCGAACACGTTCTGCTTGCGCTCGCGCATGCCGGCGCGGTGCCACTCCTCGCCGTGCTCGGAGCCGCCGCGCAGGTTGGCCACGGCCCACACACCGCCCGCCGCCACCCAGGACAGCGCCTGCGCCGAGTAGGCGGGGGTGAGCGAGACGTTGAAGCCGCCGTAGCCGTACAGCACGGTGGGGCGCGGCCGGTCCGGCGTCCCGTCGGCGGAGATCACGAAGAGGTGGACCGGCGTCCCGTCCGGCGACGTCGCGTGCGTCTCGACGACCCGCACGTCCGGCACGTCGCCGGCGACGGGCGCCTTCTCCTCCTCGACCGGTGCGCCGCCCGCGCTGTCCCAGCGGTAGACCGACGGCGGGGTGGCGTAGTCGGTGTAGCCGAGCCAGGCGGTCGTGCCGCCCTCCGGCGGGGCCGAGACGCCGGCGATGCTGCCCACCCCGGGCGCCGGGACGTCGGCCAGCCGGCCGGCGCCGTCGGCGTCCCAGACCGAGAGCCGGTCGGTGGCGTCGACCGCGTGCACGGCGAGCACCCGCAGCCCGCCGTCCGGGCCGTCGACCAGCGCCAGGTCGGTGAGGACGGCGTCCTCGGCCTGCGGGATCACCTCGCGCCAGGCCTCCGGCGCCCAGGTGGCGGGGTCCTCGGGGTCGGCGACTGCCAGCCGCCCGCGCGGGGCGTCGCGGTCGCTCGACAGCCACAGCCGCCCGTCCCGGGCGACCCACGCCGAGGTCTGCGCGTCGACCCCCACCTGCAGCGGGCGCAGCTCGCCGCTCCCGGCCAGGTCGGCGAGCCAGACGTCGTCGCGGGGCGCGGTGCCGATGGAGGCGGAGACGACCAGCCACCGGCCGTCGCGGCTGGTGCGGGCGCCGAAGTAGGTGGACGGGTCGCTGCCCTCGCCGTGCACCAGCCGGTCGCCGTCCGGGTCGGTGCCGACGCGGTGCCGCCAGACGCGGCGGTGGAACTGCTCCTCGCCGGCCGGCACCTGGCCGGGGGCCAGGCGCCGGACGTAGAAGAGCTCCTCGCCGCCGGGCAGCCAGGCGACGGGGGAGTAGCGGCAGCGGTCGACCGGCCCGTCGAGCAGCTCCCCGGTGGCGACGTCGAGCACGTAGAGCCGCGACTCCTCGTCGCCGCCGGTCGAGAGCTGGTAGGCCAGCCGGTCGCCCTCCCAGGACGGCGACCACGCGTCGAGGGTGGTGGTGCCGGCGGCGTCCAGCGCCATGGGGTCGACGAGCACCCGCGAGCTGCCGTCGGGCTCGCGGACGCGCAGGACGGCGTGCTCCTGGCCGGGGTCGCGGCGGGTGGAGAAGGCGCGGCCGGCGCGCCAGACCGGGATGCCGACGGCGCCGGCGTGCACCAGCTCCTCGAGCCGGCCGGCGAAGGCGCTGCGCAGCGGCAGGCCGGCCAGGTGCTCGGCGGCGAGGGCGTCCTGGGCCTCGGTCCACGCCCGGGTGCGGGGGTCCTCGGGGTCCTCGAGCCAGCGGTAGGGATCGGCGATCCGGTGTCCGTGCAGGTCCTCGACGAGGTCGAGCCGGGGGGCCTCGGGATAGCGCATCGCCGCCACGCTAGCCGACGGCGCGGGGGCGCCGACCGCCCTCGCCGGGCTGCGCCGCACGATTGCAGGAGCGCGGAGACGCTTCCGCAGGTCAGAATGGGGCCGACCCCGGGTCCTCGAGCCACGAGGATCGCCGGGGCGACCGGAGGTGCCCCGTGCCGCGTGCCGCGTCCTCGTCGCCGTCGGAGAGCCACCCAGGCTCCCGCCGCGACCACTCCACCCGACCGCTGACGCCTGCCCCGCCGCGGTCCACGACGGCAGCGACCCTGCTGCTCAACGCCACCTACGAACCGCTCTGCGTCGTCTCCAGCCGGCGCGCGATCGTGCTCGTGCTGGCCCAGAAGGCCGAGGCCGTCGACATCGCCGGCGACGTCGTCCACGCCGAGTCGATCAGCCTGCCGGTGCCCGTCGTCGTGCGGCTCACCCGCTACGTGCGGGTGCCCTACCCGGCGCAGGTGCCGCTCTCCCGGCGCGCGGTCTTCACGCGCGACGGGCAGACCTGCGTCTACTGCGGCAGCAGCGCCACGAGCATCGACCACGTCGTCCCGCGCAGCCGCGGGGGCACGCACACCTGGGACAACGTCGTCGCCGCGTGCCGCCGGTGCAACCACACCAAGGCCGACCGGTCGCTGGCCGAGCTCGGGTGGAAGCTGCCGCACCCGCCGCGGACGCCGAGCGGCGCGGCGTGGCGGCTGCTGGGGGCCCGCACGGTGGATCCGCGCTGGCGGGAGTGGCTGGGCGTGCCGGAGAGCGTCTCCGCATGACGTCTCCCGCCACCGCGCGCCGGCTGTGGGCGCTGGGGGAGCCCTTCCACGCCCTCACGTACTTCGCCGACGAGTCGCGCACCGCCGCGGAGGCGGCCGGGCTGACCGGCTTCTGGAACGGCTACTTCGCCATGCGGGCTGCCCCGCTGGGCGCGGCACCGGCCGCGGTGGTGACGGCGACGTTCTACAACTTCGCGCCGGACTTCGTGCGCCGCCGGGTGCCCGCCGTGTGGGACGCGGCGACGCCGGCGGCGGCGCTGGCGGCCCGCCTGGCCGGGGTGGACGCCGCCGTCCGGCGGGTGCACGGCGCGGCGTGGACCGCCTCGGCGGAGGCGGCCGAGGCGGCGGAGCTGGTGCGGATCGCGGCCGAGGCGGTCGACCTGCCCGGTCGCCCGCTCGCCGCTGCCAACGCCGGCCTGCCGGAGCCGGACGCGCCGCACCTCCTGCTGTGGCAGGGGCTGACGACGCTGCGGGAGCACCGCGGCGACGGGCACAACGCCGCCCTGCTGGAGCGGGAGGTCGACGGCGCCGGCGCGCACGTGCTGGCCGCCGCGGCCGGGCGCTCGGACCGCCAGTGGCTGATGCGGGCCCGCGGGTGGGACGAGGAGGCGTGGGCCGCGGCGAGCGATCGGCTCGCCGAGCGGGCTGGAGGGCGAGGAGCTCACCGCCGAGGGCGCCGCCATGGTCGCGGTGGTCGAGGCCGACACCGACCGGCTGGCGCTGGGGCCGTGGCGGGCGCTGGGCGACGTGCGCTGCAACCGGCTGGCCGAGCTGCTCGCTCCGATCCGGCGGACGATCCTCACCGCCCGCGCGTGGGAGCCCGGCAACCCGATCGGCGTGCCCGACCCGGACTGAGGCGGTCCGAGAGCTGCCAACGCCCGGCTCGGGGTGCTGGGCAGTTCCTGCCAACCGGCACTCCGCGGTATCGGCAGATGCCGTCTCAACGAAACGCCTGTCCAGAGCGCTGATTCATGGCGATCCCGTGACGGCCTCACCCGCACGGAGGGTTGGTACGTGTCGCCCGTTGTGCGGTGAAACCGGACGGCTACGTTTCGCCGCGAGGCGCTGTTCGGCGCCCGTTCTGATGCCGAGGAAGGCACAGCACCATGCGGTCCCGTCGCTCGTCCTCCGTCCTCGCCCGCGCGGGCATCGTCGGCCTCGCCGTCGTCGCGTCGTCCGGGCTCTCGCTCACGCCCGCGAGCGCCGCGGAGCCGGCCGTCGTGACCCTGGATCCCGCATCCGTGCGACTGGAGCTCTTCCCTCACCACCACGGGTTCAACGCCGACGCGATCCCCAACGGCAGTCCTGCGCCGTCGTACGACTTCGCGAACTACGGCGGAAGCCTCACCGTCACACTGACCCCGCACGTCGTGCTCGACCCGGCGGGCTACGTGAAGCTGGAGCTGACCTCGGCCCTCGGCACGCCGGCCACGCGGTTCTACGCGAGCGCGGACCCGGACCCGGCGGTCCACCTCGACGTGACCGACCTGGGGGGCGGCACGTACCGCGTCGACCTGCCCGCCGACGACGGCGTGAACGGCGACATCGGGATCCTCTCGTTCAACAGCCTGCACGCAGCCGACCCGTCCACCGGGTTCGTGGTCGCCGGGCGGTTCGAGACCTACCTCGCGTTCACGTCGGCGCCGGCACCGGCGCTCGACCTGACGGTGCAGACGCTGGCCACCGACCGGTGCTACATCGACGCCGCCTGCGGGTCGACCTCCGTCGCGGCCGGATCGGCGCTCACGGTCGCGCTGCCCGCGAGTGGGCGTCTCGCCGCGCTGGGCGTCACGGACCTCTCCCGCAGCACGGTCCGGCTCGAGAACGACGCCAGCGGCCAGGTGATCGAGCTGTCCGGCCCGCTCGCCGCCGACGGCCGGGGCGTCGCGGTGACCCTGCCGACGGGGATCAGGGGCGCGTGGCGGATCGTCGTCGAGGCCCTCGACGGCACCGGCGCGGTGCTGACCACGACGGCCGTGGACCTGGACGTGACCGCGGTGAACCGTGGGCTGAGCTCGCACACCGACTGGAACGACCACCGGGCTGCCGACGAGGGCGTCTCCCCGCTGGTGCCGGTCGGCGCCGGTCTGCTGGTCGTGGCCGCCGGCACCGCCGCGGGAGTTCTGCGGTCCCGCCGCGGCGGGGCGACGCAGGACTGACGTGCGCTCGCTGACGCGACCGTCCCGGCGCACGGCGGCTCTCGCGGGGGCCGCCGTGCTCGGGCTGGTCGGAGCACTGCTGCTGGTCCTCGGCCTCGCTGCCGGGACCGGCACCGCGGCAGGCGCCGACGCACCGGCACCGGCGCCGGCCGCCCCCACGAGCGGGGCGCCGGCGGCCCCGGGGTCCGGCTCGGCGAGCAGCACCCCGACGCCGACCGCCGCCTGGACGCCGTCGTCCCCGGTCCACCTGGTCGTGCCGTCGGTGGGCCTGGACCTCCCGCTGCTGGCGCTGGACCCGCGCGGCGACGTCATCGACCCGCCGCTGCTCACCGCCGGCTACTGGATCGAGCCCTACGGCTCCCCGGTGGGCTCCGCCGACCGGGCGACGAACACGCTCTACGTCGCGGCGCACTCGCAGGGGCACGGGGACGACGGGTTCGACCCGCTGCTCACGGCCGACCACCGCGGCAGCGCGGTGGCCGCGGGCGACGTCGTCGAGGTCCGCACGCCGCAGGGCACGGTGCCCTACACGATCACCGGCACCCAGCGGATCGCCAAGGGCGCGCTGCCCGGGACGACCGACGTGTGGGAGGACTCGCCGGGCCGGCTGGTGCTCATCACCTGCTTCCAGCGCGCCGACGGCCGGAACTCGACCGAGAACCTCGTCGTCTTCGCGGAGTCCTGATGCTGAGTCCTGATCAGGTGACCCGGGCCAGCACGGCCGGGTAGCGCTCGTACGACCCGTCGGCCAGCAGGCCGCGGAACCGGTCCATCGCGTCCCACACGTCGACGAACCGGGTGTACAGCGGCGCGGGGCCGAGCCGCACGCGGTCCGGCGTCCGGTAGTCGGGGACGACGCCGCGGTCGATCAGCGCCTGGGTGAGCTGCCAGGCCGCCGGGTGGGCCACGGTGACGTGCGAGCCGCGGCGGGCGGCGTCGCGTGGCGAGGCGAGCGCGGCGCCGAGTGGCACCAGCCAGTCGTCGGTGAGCGCGACGAGCAGGTCGGTGAGCGCCCGCCCCTTCGCGGCCAGCCGCGCGATGCCGGCCTCGGCGACCAGCCCGACGCCGACCTCGACGGCCGCCATCCCGAGGATGGGCGGCGTCCCGACGCCGAAGCGCTCGATGCCCGGCGTCGGGTCGTACTCCGGGCCCATGGCGAACTGGTCGCGCTGGCCGAACCAGCCCCAGATCGGCTGGCGCAGCTGCTCCTGCAGGTCGCGGCGCACGTAGAGGAAGGCGGGGGCGCCGGGGCCGCCGTTGAGGTACTTGTACGTGCAGCCCACGGCGAGGTCGGCACCCGAGGCGGTCAGGTCGGTCTCCACCGAGCCGACCGCGTGCGACAGGTCCCACAGGACCAGCGCGCCGGCGTCGTGCACCATCCGGGTCACCGCCGGGACGTCGAGCAGCGCGCCGGAGCGGTAGGCCACCGACGACAGGACGACGGCGGCGACCCGCTCGTCCAGCGCCGCGGCCAGCACCGCCGGGTCCACGCCCTCGTCGATGTCGGCCGGGATCTCGCGCACCGTCATGCCGCGGGCCCGGGCCACGCCGGCGACGACGTAGCGGTCGGTGGGGAAGTCGTCGGCGCAGCTGACGATCACGTCGCGGCCGGGCCGGCCGTCCACCGCCGCGGAGACGAGCTTGAAGAGGTTCACCGACGTGGAGTCGGCGACCAGCACCTCGCCCGGCTCGGCGCCGAGCACGCCGGCGGCGAGGGCGTCGCCGATCGTCGTCGACCGCCGGATCCAGGTCGACCAGGAGCCGACCAGCCCGCCGGCCCACTCGGTCTCGACGACGCGGGCCAGCGCCTCGGGGGTGGCCTTCGGCATCCGGCCGAGCGAGTTGCCGTCGAGGTAGAGCAGCCGCTCCGGGCCCTCGTCGTCGGCCCCGGCGAACCGGGCGCGGAAGCCGGCGAGCGGGTCGGCGGCGTCCAGCTGCTCGGCGGCGGTGCGGCTGAGGTCCATGACCCCAGTGTGTACAGGGCTAGCGTTCGCAGCCGTGACGGAGCTGCACGACCTGACCGCGCTGGAGCAGGCCGCCGCCGTGCGGGCCGGCGAGACGAGCCCCACCGAGCTGGTCGAGCACGCGCTGCGCCGCATCGAGGCGCTCGACCCGGGCCTCGGCGCGTTCGTCACGGTCACGCCCGAGCGGGCGCTGGCCGCCGCGGCCGCCGCCGAGCGGCTGCTGTCCCGCGGCGGCGACCTGCCCCCGCTGCTCGGCGTCCCCACCGCGATCAAGGACCTGAACAACACCGCCGGGGTGCGCACCACCTTCGGCTCGACCGTGATGGCCGACTTCGTGCCCGACGTGGACGACGCCGTGGTCACCCGGCTGGCCGCCGCCGGCACGATCAGCGTGGGCAAGACGAACACCCCCGAGTTCGGCTTCCCCTGCTACACCGACAACGAGCTGGTCGGGCCGGCGCGCTGCCCGTGGGACCCCACCCGGCTGGCCGGCGGCTCCAGCGGCGGCGCGGCGGTCGCCGTCGCCGCGGGCATGCTGCCGTTCGCGCAGGGCAGCGACGGCGGCGGCTCGATCCGCATCCCCGCGAACGCGACCGGCCTGTTCGGCATCAAGCCCGCCCGCGGCCGGGTCAGCAACGCCCCCTACGGCAGCGAGGTGACCGGCCTGGGCACCAACGGGCCGCTGGCCCGCACGGTCCGGGACGCCGCCGCGATGCTCGACGCCATGGCCGGGCCGGAGCCCGGCGACCCGGTGTGGGCGCCCCCGCTGGCGGACGGCGAGACCTTCCTGGCCGCCGCCGACCGCGCGCCCGGCCGGCTGCGGATCGGCCGGGTCCTCGAGTCGCCGATGGCCGACACCACCCTGGAACCGGAGGTCGCCGACGCGCTCGAGGACGCCACGGCGCTGCTCGGCTCGCTCGGCCACGAGGTCGAGGACGTCACCACCGGGCTGCTGACCGGCGACGTGCTCGACGCCTTCGAGCGCACCTGGTGCCTGTCCGGCACGCTGCTGCCGGTCCCGCCCGCCCGGGTGGGGGAGCTGCGGCCGCTCACCCGCGAGCTGCGGGCCCGCGGCCTGGCGCTGTCGGCGCAGGCCGCGATGGAGGCGCTCACCGCGCTGCGGCTGTTCTCGCGCCGGTTCGTGCGGGCGACCGCGGCCTACGACGTGCTGGTGGCGCCGGTCTGCACCATGACGCCGCGGCCGGTCGGCTGGTTCGACGCCGACGGCGACGGCGCCGCGGACTTCGAGCGGCAGAAGCGCTACGCCGCCTTCACCGCGCTCTACAACGTCACCGGTCAGCCGGCCGTCAGCGTGCCCCTGCACTGGACCGCCGGAGGCCTCCCGGTGGGGACGATGCTGGTCGGGCGGCCGGCCGACGAGGTGACGCTGATCTCGCTGTCGGCCCAGCTGGAGCAGGCGCGGCCGTGGGCGCAGCGCCGTCCCGCCATGTGGTGACGTGAACCGGCAGGTGCCCCGGTAGATTCCACCCCGTGACCGTCGTCGAGACCATCCTCGTCTACGTCGTCGCACCGCTCGCCGTGATCGCGGTGCTCGCGGTGCTGACGCTCGTGCCGGGCCGGCGCAAGCGCCCCCGGTACAAGCCCGGGCAGTCGTGGGACCACACGCCCGTCTGGTACGAGCCGCACCCCGAGGCCACCGGCATCGGCGGCGGGCACGGCGACGGCCACGGCGTCCCCGCCTTCGGCGCGGCGGTCTCCGGCGGCGAGACCAAGGCCATCGGCTCGTCGCTGTACGGCGAGCCCGCCTCCGGCGCCGGCCACTCCGCCGGTGCCTCCGCCGCCGCGGCTCCCGCCCCCGCCGACGTCGGCGGCCCGCGCGGCGGCGCCCGCGGGACCTGGTGAGCCCGGCGTGACCCCCTTCGACCTCCCGGCTGGAGCCCCACGATGACCCGCGCCCTCGAGGTGGAGTCCCACGACACGGCCACCGAGGCCACCGCGGCCGCGCGGACCGACGAGGGCGAGCCGCTCGACGCGATCTTCACCTGGCAGGAGCTCGCCCGCCTCGACGAGGCGCTGACGATGTCCTCCCGCGAGACCGGCCTGCGCTTCACCCTCTACATCGGCGACCTGGGCCGGCGCACCCGCGTGCGCGCCGAGGAGCTGCACGCGCAGTCCGGCGTCGACCCGTCGCACTCGGTGCTCGTGGCGGTCTCGCCCGGCCAGCGGGTCATCGAGGTGGTCACCGGCGCCGCGGCCGCCCGCCGGCTGCCCGACCGGGCGTGCGCGCTCGCCGTCCTGTCGATGACGACGTCCTTCGCCGGGGGCGACCTCGTCGGCGGCATCGTCAACGGGCTGCGCCAGATGTCCGACCAGGCCGGCCGCCTGCGCCACAAGGCGCACTGACCCCTGCACGACGAAGGGCCCGGTCCACTCAGGACCGGGCCCTTCGTGCGTGCTCAGCCGTCGGCCGCGTCGCACTCCCGGCAGCGCAGCGCGCGGGCGATGCCGTCGCGGCCCTCGGCCACCAGCCGGCGCAGCGAGCTGGGGTGGTCGGGCGCCGACAGCCAGGCGTCGGCGGCGTCGATGGTCCGCCGCTCGACGACCGGCGGGAACAGGTACTGCACGGCGTTCTTGGCGATCTCCCCGGGCCGGCGGTCCCACAGCGGGCGGATGTCGGCGAAGTACCGCTCCACGTAGCCGCCGGTGAGGTCGCGCTGGGCGGGGTGCCAGAAGCCGGCCAGCAGCGCCTCGTGCACGGCGTTCGGGATCTCGTCGTCGTGGAACGCGCGCTGCCAGGCCAGCTCCTTGGCCTCCGCCGTGGGCAGCAGCGCCCGGGCGGTCGCGGCGCGGCGGATGCCGGTGGCCGTGGCGTCCCGCTCCGACTCGGCGTCGATCTCCGGTACCCCGGCGGCACCGATCGCGACCAGCCCGTGCAGGAACGCCCAGCGGGCGTCGGCGTCGACCTCGAGCCCCTCGAAGGCCACCGACCCGTCGAGCAGCCCGCGCAGCACCTCGGCGTGCTCCTCGGTGCGCGCCGCCGCGGCGAAGGTCCGCGACCACTGCAGCTGCTGGTCGCTGCCCGGCGCGGCGGTGCGCAGCGCCGCCAGCGACCGGTCGGCGAGCGCCGCCCAGCCCTCCGGCGCCCACGCCGGGTCGGCGTAGGAGGACAGCGCGGCCTGCACCCGGGCCAGCAGCGCCTGGACGACGCTGATCTCGGTCTCGGCGTCGACGCCGTTCAGGACCAGCTGCACCCACTCCCGGGCCGGCAGCTCGGCGTCGCGGGTCATGTCCCACGCCGCCGACCAGCACAGCGCCCGCGCCAGCGGGTCGGGCATCGTGCCGATCCGCTCGCGCAGGGTGGCCAGCGACCGGTCGTCGAGCCGCAGCTTGGCGTAGGTGAGGTCGTCGTCGTTGACCAGCACCAGGTCGGCCGCCGGGTGCCCGACCAGCTGGGGCACCTCGGTGCGGGCGCCGGTGACGTCGAGCTCGACGCGGTTGCTGCGGGTCAGCCCGTCGGGCCCGGAGTCGTAGAGCCCCACGGCCAGCCGGTGGTTGCGCAGCACGGGGTGGTCGGCGACGGCGGTCTGCTCGATGGCGAAGCTCGCGTAGCGGCCGTCGTCGGTGAGCTCGTGGACCGGCCGCAGCGTGTTGACCTGGCTGGTGCGCAGCCACTGGTCGGCCCACTCCGACAGGTCGCGGCCGGTGCTCTCCGACAGCGGCCCGAGCAGGTCGGCCAGCGTGGTGTTGCCGTACTCGTGCTTGCGGAAGTACCGCTGGATGCCGGAGAGGAACTCCTCGCGGCCGACGTAGGCGACGAACTGCTTGAGCACCGAGGCGCCCTTGGCGTAGGTGATGCCGTCGAAGTTCACCTCGACCGCGGCCACGTCGACCATGTCCGCGGCGATCGGGTGGGTCGAGGGCAGCTGGTCCTGGGCGTAGGCCCACGCCTTCTCGGTGTTGGCGAACGTGGTCCAGGCGGTCGTGTACTCGGTCGCCTCGGCCTGGCACAGCGTGCTGATGTAGGTGGCGAACGACTCGTTGAGCCACAGGTCGTCCCACCAGCGCATGGTCACCAGGTCGCCGAACCACATGTGCGCCAGCTCGTGCAGCACCGTCTCGGCCCGCCGCTCGTAGCGGGCGCGGCTGACCTTGGACCGGAAGACGTAGTCCTCGAGGAAGGTCACAGCCCCGGCGTTCTCCATGGCGCCGGCGTTGAACTCGGGGACGAACAGCTGGTCGTATTTGTCGAACGGGTACGGGTAGTCGAACACCCGGTGGTAGAAGTCGAAGCCCTGCTTGGTGACCCGGAACAGCTCCTCGGGGTCGAGGTGCTTGGCCAGCGAGGCGCGGCAGTACAGCCCGAGCGGGATGCCGTCGTGCGAGTCGGTGACCCGGGCGTAGGGGCCGGCGACGAGCGCGACCAGGTAGGTGGAGATCCGCTTGGTCGGCGCGAAGTGCACCAGCTGCGAGCCGCCGGGGCCGGCCTCGATGGTGCGGTCGCCGGTGTTGGAGACGACCTGCCAGTCGAACGGCGCGGTCACGTGCACCGCGAAGGCGCCCTTGAGGTCGGGCTGGTCGAAGCAGGCGAACATCCGCTTGGCCTCGGCCGGCTCGAAGTGGCTGTAGAGGTAGACGTGGCCGTCCTCGGGGTCCTCGAACCGGTGCAGGCCCTCGCCGCTGTTGGAGTAGCGGCAGTCGGCGTCGACCGTGAGGGTGTTGCGCCCGGCGAGGCGGGGCAGCGGCAGGCCGCCCTCCTCGGTGTAGGTGCTCACGTCGAGCGCGACCCCGTTGAGCGTCGCCGAGCGGACCTGCTCGGCGACCAGGTCGATGAAGGTGTCCGCGCCCGGCCGGGAGCAGGTGAACTCGACCGTCGTCGTCGAGCGGAAGGTCTTGTCGCCCGGGCGGCCGGCGCCGTCGGTCACGTCGAGGGACAGGTCGTAGGACTGCACGGCCAGCAGCTCGGCGCGGGCGGCGGCGTCGTCGCGGGTCAGGTTGGGTACGGCCACGACGGGCAGCTTCCCATGCGCGGACGACTGAGTCCGCCGCCGTGGCGAAGTTGAGGGAACAACCACCGTTCGCCGGGCCTTGGGGCCGGCAGGACCACTCCGACCTCTCGAGGAGCACCCGAACGATGACCGAGGCAGTGCAGAGCGCCCCCACCTCCGCCCGCGTGGACTTCTGGTTCGACCCCCTGTGCCCGTGGGCCTGGCTGACCAGCCGGTGGGTGCTCGAGGCGGCCAAGGTGCGCGACCTGGACATCCACTGGCACGTCATGTCGCTGTCGGTGCTCAACCGCGGCCGCGACCTGCCCGAGGAGTACCAGGCGATGATGGAGCAGGCGATCGGCCCCGTCCGGGTGCTCATCGCCGCCGCGCAGAAGTTCGGCGACGAGGTGCTCGGCGACCTCTACACCGCCATGGGCACCCTGCGGCACCACGAGAAGCTGGAGCTGGAGGACATCGTCGTCCCGGCGCTGGAGCGCGTGGGCCTGCCGGTCGAGCTCGCCGACGCCGCCGGCTCCACCGAGTACGACGAGGCCCTGGAGAAGAGCCACCACGAGGGCATGGACCCGGTCGGCGAGGACGTCGGCACCCCGGTCATGCACATCGACGGCGTCGCCTTCTTCGGCCCCGTGATCAGCAAGGTGCCCACCGGTGAGGACGCCGGCAAGGCCTTCGACGGCGCGGTGCTGCTGGCCAACCTGCCCTCGTTCTGGGAGCTCAAGCGCACCCGCACCGAGGGCCCCGACATGGAGTCGGTACCCGCCGACGTCCTGGAGATCGCCGAGCGCTGACGGGGGAGGGGTGCGGCATGCTGAGGTCGTGCCGCACCCCCTCCGCCAGCGCATCCTGATCACCGGCGCCAGCTCCGGCCTCGGCGAGGGCATGGCCCGCCGCTTCGCCGGGATGGGCCGGGACCTCGCCCTCGCCGCCCGCCGCACCGACCGGCTCGAGCTGCTGAAGAAGGAGCTGCTGGCCGCGCACCCGGGCATCCGGGTGGAGGTGGCCGCGCTCGACGTGGACGACGCCGACGCCGTGGCCGCCGTCGTCCCCGAGCTGGCCGACCGGCTCGGCGGCGTCGACCGCGTGATCGCCAACGCCGGCATCGGCGCGGGCGCCTCGATCGGCACGGGGAAGGCGGCGCGCAACCGCGCCGTCCTCGTCACCAACGTGCTGGGCACCCACGCCACCTGCGAGGCGGCGATGGAGCTCTTCCGCGCACAGGGCGCCGGCCACCTCGTCGTCATCTCCTCGGTGGCGTCGATCCGCGGCATGAAGGGTTCCCGCAACGCGTACGGGGCCAGCAAGGCGGCGCTCAACGCGCTGGCCGAGGGGATCCGCTCCGACGTCCTGGGCAGCCGGATCCTGGTCTCGACGATCCTGCCCGGCTACATCGAGACCGACATCAACACCGGCCGTCGCGGGCCGTTCACCGTGGGCCTGGACAAGGGCGTGGACGCGCTGGTCGCCGCGATCGAGCGCGAACCGGCCAAGGCGTACGTGCCGGAGCTCCCGTGGCGGCCGGTCTCGGCGCTGCTGCGGGTGCTCCCGCTCCCCGCCGTCCGGCGGGTCACCGGCGCCTAGGAGCCTTTCTCGGGACGAAGCTCCTACCAGGAGATGCGCATGGGGCGGCCGCGCACGTCGAGGTCGTCCCCGCCCACGGACGACGCCGTGCCCTCGGCGATGCGCCGCGCCGACCACGCCGCCGCGCAGGCGTCGAGGCAGTCGATGGCCGGCACCCCGTCCGGTGCCTCGGCCAGGGCGTCGAGCACGTCCACGACCGGCTGCAGCGCACGGATGCGCTGCGCCAGCCCGCGCGCGGTGGCCTTCGGCGCGACGACGCCGCCGAGGCCGTCGCGGAAGGCCAGCTCGGGGTGGACCTCGTGCACCCGCCGGTCGGGCTCGTCCCCCAGTGCGTCGTCCAGGGAGCGGATCGCCGGCACGAGGTGCCAGGCCTGGATCGACAACGCCTTGCCCGAGGCGTCGCGCGACACCACGCAGGCCTCCGGGTAGGACGTGCAGCCGAGCACCGGTCGCAGCGGTGCGGGGAAGACCGAGCTGCCGGCGCGCCCGAGCAGCCTGCGCGCGGCGACGTCGCAGGCGCGTGCCCCGTCGCCGGACAGGCCGATCGGCATGTCGATGCCGACCACCTCGACGTCGGGCACGGCCAGGACGGCGGCCGCGTCCTCGAGCACGGTGAGGGTCACGCGGCGGCCGTCGAGCCGGGCGCCGACCCACTTCCCACGCCAGCCGTCCACTCCCAGCACCGCCACGTGCGGAGCCTGACAGACTGCGGGGCATGCGCGTCTTCCTCGGCAGCGACCACGCCGCCTACGAGCTGAAGGAGCACCTGGTCAAGGTGCTCGCCGAGGCCGGTCACGAGCCGGTCGACTGCGGCGCCCACGTCTACGACGCCGAGGACGACTACCCGCCGTTCTGCTTCGACGTGGGGGAGCGGGTGGTGGCCGAGCCGGGCACGCTCGGCGTCGTCCTCGGGGGGTCGGGCAACGGCGAGCAGATCGCCGCCAACAAGGTGCCGGGCATCCGCGCCGCGCTGGCGTGGAACCGCGACACCGCCACCCTGGCGCGGCAGCACAACGACGCCAACGTCGTCGCCGTCGGCGCCCGGCAGCACTCCCTCGACGAGGCGGCCGAGCTGGTGAAGCTGTTCCTCGACACCCCCTTCAGCGGCGACCCGCGGCACCAGCGCCGGATCGGCCTGGTGCGCGACTACGAGCTCGACCGGCACCGCCCCGCCGGCGGGGTGCCCACCCACACGTCCGAGGCGTGACGGGGGAGCACCTCCGGCGGGCGGCGGCGGCCGCGCGGCAGGTCTTCGCCGGCGCCGACCCGGCGGCCCCGGTGCCGGTCATGGCCGACGACGTCGCCGGCGTCGCCGGGCACCTGGTGACCGTGCTGGTCTGGTACTCGCAGGACTTCGCCGCCGGGCCGGTGCGCACCGACGCCATCGAGCTCGAGACGCGGGCCGGCGCCGGCCTGGAGGAACGGCTGCGCCAGCTCGACGCGGCCGCCACCGTGCTCGCCCGCACCGTCGACGGCGCCGGGCCCGACGAGCGCGGCTGGCACGACTGGGGGATCGCCGACGCCTCCGGCTTCGCCGGCATGGGCTGCGCCGAGCTGCTGGTGCACGCCTGCGACGTGGCCGAGGCCCGCGGCCTGCCCTGGTCGCCGCCGGCCGACCTCGCCGACGCCGTCCTGGCCCGGCTGTTCCCGTGGGTGCCGGACGACGGCGACCCGGCCGCCGCGCTGCGCTGGGCGACCGGGCGCACGGCGCTGCCGGGCCGCGAGCGGGTGCACTCGTGGCGCTGGCACTGCGCCCCGCTCGCCGAGTGGGACGGCGCCGTCCCGGCCTAGAACTCTTCCGGGCACCAGGGGGCGATCGGCCAGCCGAACGCCGTCGAGGCCTGCGTGACCGCGCCGGGGCTGACCTCGGTGACCCGGCCGGCCGCCTGCATCGCCGCCAGCGACGTGCCGCCGAGGTAGGCCGCGGCCAGCGCCTCGACGTCGACGACCAGGTCGGGGTCGGCGTCGGTGGGGGCGCAGAAGGCGCCGGCCGGGGTGCCGCGCAGGTGGAACCGGCCGTCGTTCCACGGGCAGAACCGGTCGCGCACCTCGAGCACGAGGTTGACCGGCGCCGGGTAGCGGCGGGCGGCCAGCGCGCGGTCGACGTCGACCAGGCGGACCCACAGCCCGTCGATGCCCTGCGTGTGCAGCGCCCGGCCGTCGGCGACCAGGTGCCGGATCGGGTCGTCGGGCGAGCCCATGGGGTAGCTCACGTGGCGGACCAGGTCGACCGAGAGCAGGAACTGCCACAGCGCCGCGTACGCCGGCGTGCTCAGCGCCCGGACCTCGGCGACGGTGAGGGTGCTGTCGGGCTCCCCGGTGTCGGTCCAGTGGTTCTTGATCCGGAAGGCCGCGTACCCGGTGACCGTGCCGTCGGGCTCGGTGTGCAGCAGGTGCCGCAGCGCGGTCTGGCCCTCGCGGTTCTCGGGGGCGTCGCGCAGCGTGCGGTCCCACCAGCGGTCGTCGCGGGCCATGTTGCCGGGGACCCGGCGGCGCAGCGCGTCGAACAGGGGCATCGCCGCGGCGCGGTACTCCTCGACGGTCACCCGCTCGACGCGGCCCTTGCCCAGGTCGACGTCGCCCCGCAGGGACAGCCTCTCGGTGCGGCCGCCCAGCGACCCGCGGGTGCTCGCCGGCGCGTACCCGTAGCGGCCGTAGATCGGGTACTCCGCGGCCCACAGCGCGGCGACCGGCTCGCGCTGCTGCTCGTGCAGGTCGGTGAGCTGCCGCCGCATGATCGAGGTGAGCACGCCCTGCCGGCGGTGGGTGGGGGAGACGGTCACCCAGGTGATGCCGGCGGTGGGGACGACGGCACCCGGCACGGTCATCTCCAGGCTGTAGATGCCCGACGTCGCCACCACGCGGTCGCCGTCCCACAGGCCCAGCGACCGGTCGAGCTCGGCGATGGGGGACGGCGTCTCCAGCCACGGCCCGGACGGCTCCTCGGCGAACACGTCGAACATCGCCCGCCAGAAGGCCGGGTAGTCGTCGAGGGTCGCGGGGCGCAGCTGGGCGGTGAAGTCGGGCACGCCGACGTGTCTACCGGGCGGGTGCGACACCGCGCCAACGAGTTCCGCGTGGGCAGCGACCAGGTCGCCTGATCATCGCCGGGCCTCAGCTGCGCAGGTAGGCCAGGGTGGCCATGACGCGGCGGTGCTGGTCCTCGTCGGGCGCCAGCCCGAGCTTGGCGAAGATGTGCTGGGTGTGCTTCTCCACCGCCCCCGGCGTCACGACCAGGATGCGGGCGATCGCGGTGTTGGAGTGCCCCTCCGCGATCAGGCCCAGCACCTCCCGCTCCCGCGGCGTCAGCCGGCGCACCGGGTCGTCGGCCCGCCGGCGGGCGAACAGCTGGGCGACCACCTGGGGGTCGAGCACGGTCCCGCCGCCGACGACGTCCTGCAGCGCGGCGAGGAACGTGTCGACGTCGGCCACCCGGTCCTTGAGCAGGTAGCCCACCCCGCCGGCGCCGTCGGCGAGCAGCTCGTCGGCGTAGGCGACCTCGACGTACTGCGACAGCACCAGGACGGCGGTGCCGGGCACGGTCTGCCGCGCCTCGACGGCGGCCCGCAGCCCCTCGTCGGTGTGCGTGGGCGGCATCCGGACGTCGACGACGGCGACGTCGGGCCGGTGCTCGGCCACGGCCTCGACCAGCGAGGCGCCGTCGGCCACCGCGGCGACGACCTCCGCGTCGGCCTCGGCGAGCAGCCGCACGAGTCCTTCGCGGAGGAGCACCGAGTCCTCGGCCAGCACTACCCGCACGGGACCTCCGCGACCAGCCGGGTCGGCCCGCCGCGCGGGCTGTCCACGGCCAGGGTGCCGTCCACCGCCCGCAGCCGGTCGGCCAGACCGGCCAGGCCGTGCCCGGGCGCGAGCACCGCGCCGCCGCTGCCGTCGTCCTCGACCTCGACCCGCAGCAGACCGCCGAAGCGGGCCACCGTCACCCGCACCTTGGCGGCGCCGCTGTGCTTGGCCACGTTGGCCAGCGCCTCGCTGACCACGAAGTACGCGGTGTTCTCGGCGATCGGGGACAGCCGGCCCTCCGGCAGGTCGACGGAGAGCTCGATCGGCACGGGGGACCGGGCGGCGACCGCGGCCAGCGCGGCGGCCAGACCGCGGTCGGCGAGCACCGGCGGGGCGATGCCGCGGGAGAGGGCGCGCAGCTCCTCCAGCGTCTCGCGGGCCAGCCCGGCGGCGTCGCCGAGCGCGGTGCGGGCGGCCTCGGGGTCGCGGTCCATCTGCCGCTGCGCGCGGGCGAGGTCCATCTGCAGCCGCACCAGCCGCTGCTGCGGCCCGTCGTGGATGTCCCGCTCCAGCCGCCGCAGCTGCTCCGCCTCGGCGGCCACCGCGGCGTCGCGGCCCCCGGCCAGCCGGCCGATCTCGGCCTGGGTGGCGGCGCGGGAGGTGAGCAGCGCGCGGGAGAGCTGCGCCTGCAGCAGCGCGGTCGCCCGGACGACGAAGGGCAGGATCAGCGCGAAGACGACGCCGATCGCGGTGTAGAAGGCGATCCGGGAACCGGCCGAGCTCTCGAAGCCGAGCAGCTCGAGCAGGTCCTCGTTGTCCGCCGACGTGCTCGGGTCGGGCAGCGCCCAGTCCCAGGCGCCGTAGGTGATCCCGCCGAGCGCCACCGACCAGAAGGTCACGGTGACGACGAAGCCGAGGATCGCGAACGGGAAGGCGATCACGCCGTGCAGCGCGTCGAGCCACGTCTGCGGGTCGCGCAGCGGCGTGGTCAGCCGGCGCACCCGGCTGCCCTCGGGGCGCAGGTACCGCGGGCGCGGCACGTCGTACCCGAGCACCGGGGTGATCATCGCCCGCTCGACCCCCGCGAAGCCGCGCGCGACCAGCAGGGCGACGGCGAGGACGGCGACGCCGACCCAGATGACGAGCAGCCCGACGCCCACCGACAGACCGGTCACGACGGCGACGAAGGCGGCGATCCCGAGCGGGAAGCGCAGCAGGTTGTACGCGGAGTCGGCGCCCAGCCGGCCCAGGCGGCTGCGCGGCTGCAGCGTCGCGGCCGGCGGCGAGGGGAGCACGGCGGTGTCGGCGGTCATGGCATCGAGCCTGGGGCCGGCCGGGGCGCGGCCCCACCCCGCTGGCTGGCCGATCGGGGTTCGGGCTGGCCCGACTGCGGATAGCTGGTCATCTCGGCCGCCGATCGTCCCCGGGCCGCCGGGCCGGTGTCCAGCGGCCTCACTACTGTCGGGGAGACGGGGGGAAACGGAGGGGAGCGTGCGACTCCATCGCGGCGCGGCCGTGCTCGCGGCGACGGTCCTGCTGACCGGCTGCACCTCGTTCGCCGACGACGAGGGGGACGGCGGCGGGTCCGGCGAGGCCCGGGCGGCCACGACGGCGCCGGCCGAGGAGCTCACCGTGGTGGCCGACGAGGACCCGGTGGCCGCGGCGGTCAGCACCAGCCGCGCGCTGTACGGGTCCGCCGACGTCGTCGTGATCGCCCGGGAGGGGGACGACGCCGGCACGCTGCTGGGCGCCTCGGCCGCCGTGGGCCTCGGCGTGCCGCTGCTGCTGGAGCGCGCCGGGGGGGCGGTGGACGACGGCCTGGCCGCCGAGGTCGACCGGCTCGGGGTGGACACCGTGCTCGCCGTCGGGGAGGCCGAGGGCTCCGCGCTGGGCAGCGCCACGGAGGAGGACGGCGCCCAGGTCACCCGCGAGACGATCGCCGTCCCCGCCGATCCGGAGGCCGTGGCCGCCGCCGGCGTCCCGCTCGGCGGGACCGAGGAGGTGGCCCCCGACGACGCGGTCGCCGCGGTCGCCGCGATGGACCCCGAGCAGCCGGCCGCGCTGCTCCCCGGGGGCGCGGGTACCGCGGGGACCGACGACGCCCCGGAGGAGCTGCCCGAGGTGGCGCGCGCCGATCCGCTGGGGGACGTCGTCGTCCTGGCCGTCGGCGGCCCCGAGGACGTGGCCGGCGCGGCCACCGCCCGGGCGGCGGGCGCGCAGGTCGTGGTGACCGGCGGCAGCGCCGACCCGCGCGCGTCGGCCGACGTCGTCGACGCGCTGTCCGAGCACGACGGCAGCGTGCTGGCCCTCGGGGCGGGCTTCGCCGCGGAGGACGGGCTGGACTGGAAGCTCGCGACGGCGCGCAGCGGCGTGCAGCTGCCCGGCGGGGGGCAGACGCTGTTCCCCGGCCGGATGCTCGTGGCGCTCTACGGCAGCCCGGGCACCGGTGCGCTCGGGGTCCTCGGCGAGCAGGACGTCGACGCCAGCGTGGAGCGGGCCCGCGAGCACGCCGCCCCCTACGAGGACCTGGTCGACCGGCCCGTCGTCCCGGCGTTCGAGATCATCGTGACCGTCGCGTCGTCCGTGCCGGGCCCGGACGGCAACTACTCGACCGAGCTCGACCTGGAGACCATCCGGCCGTGGGTCGAGGCGGCGGGGGAGGCCGGGATCTACGTCTTCCTCGACCTGCAGCCGGGCCGCACCGACTTCCTCACCCAGGCGCAGGCGTACCAGCCGCTGCTCGAGCTGCCGCACGTCGGGCTGGCCCTCGACCCCGAGTGGCGGCTGGGACCGAACGGCGTGCACCTGCAGACGATCGGCTCGGTGGGGGTGGACGAGGTGAACGCCGTCATCGCCTGGCTGGCCGACCTCACCCGCGAGCGGCAGCTGCCGCAGAAGCTGCTCGTCGTCCACCAGTTCCAGCTCCGGATGATCACCGACCGCCAGCGGCTGGACCTCTCCCGCGACGAGGTCGCGGTGACCATCCACGCCGACGGGCAGGGGGCGCAGGGCGACAAGCAGGCCACCTGGAACGCCCTCCACCAGGACCTGCCGCCGGGGCCGCTGTTCTGGGGCTGGAAGAACTTCTACGACGAGGACCTGCCGATGCTCACCCCCGAGCAGACGGTCGCCTCGGTCAGCCCGGTTCCCGATCTCGTCAGCTACCAGTAGTCCGGGGGCTCCCGGACTGTCGGTGCGCTGTGGTGTGCTGGGCGCCCTTCGACGAGAGGAGTGGTCCGCGGTGACCAGCGTGGCGATCGGCCCGATGGAGCAGCTCGACCCCCGACTGCTGGAGCACCGGCGGGAGCTGACCGGCTACTGCTACCGCATGCTCGGGTCGTCGTTCGACGCCGAGGACGCGGTGCAGGAGACGATGGTCCGGGCCTGGCGCGGGCTGGGCGACTTCGAGGGCCGCTCGGCGCTGCGCTCCTGGCTGTACCGGATCGCCACCAACGTCTGCCTCGACCAGCTCTCCGGCCGGCAGCGCCGCGCGCTGCCGATGGACCTCTCCGGTGACCCGTGGCAGCCGGTCGAGTCCTCGCTGGCCGCCCGCCGCCCGGGGACGGCGTGGGTCGAGCCGGTGCTCGACCGCATGGTGCTCGCCGACGACGCCGACCCCGCCGAGCGCGCGGTCGAGCGGGAGTCGATCCGGCTGGCGTTCATCACCGCCCTGCAGCACCTGCCGCCGCGGCAGCGGGCGGTGCTGCTGCTGCGCGAGGTGCTGCGGTGGAAGGCCGAGGAGGTCGCCCAGCTGCTCGACACCACGGTCGCCTCGGTCAACAGCGCCCTGCAGCGGGCCCGCGCCACGCTCGCCCAGGTCGGCGGCCGGCCCGACCCCCAGCCGCTCGACGCGGAGCACCGCGAGCTGCTCGACAAGTACGTCGACGCCTTCGAGCGGTACGACATCGACGCCTTCGTGCGCCTGCTGCACGACGACGTCGCCCAGCACATGCCGCCGTTCGAGATGTGGCTGCGGGGCGCCGACGACATCGCCACCTGGATGCGCGGGCCGGGTGCCAAGTGCGAGGGCTCGCGGGTGTTCGCGGTGTGGGCCAACGGCCAGCCGGCCGTGGCCCAGTACCGGCTGCGCGACGACGGCGGCCACGAGCCGTGGGCGCTGCACGTGCTCGACATCGCCGACGGCAAGGTCGTCCGGATCAACAGCTTCCTCGACCTCGACCAGCGGCTGTTCACGACGGTCGGCCTGCCCGCGGCGCTCGCCCCGGGCGAGCCGTTCACCGTCGCCTGACGGGGGACGCGGCCGGTTCCGCACGGTTCCGCAACCGGTTGACGGGCCGGTCGGGGTGCAGGAACCTTCGGCAATGACGGTCATCGCGCTCCCCACGCACGGACGCTGGACCTGGGACGCGCGCGGCGACGGCCGCGCGGTCCGCGTCTCCACGCACCCCGACGTCGGGCTGCTCAACGTGAGCATCTGGCGCGCCGACGTCTGCGTCGGCACCGTCCGCCTGACCGCCGCCGACGCGGCCGGCCTGGCGAGCAGCCTCACCGACGGCATCGCCCGCCTGGTGACGCGGCCGGAGCCGGTCGCCGAGCCCGACCGTCTGCAGGAGCTCGAGGCCCGGATCATCCGCCTGGAGAGGCGCCGGCCCGCACCGCTCTGGCGCCGCGTCCCCACGGCCGTCGCCGCCTGGGCGGGGAGGACTCCCGGGCGCCGCCGGTGACACGGGCCCTCGACGTCACCGTCGCGGTGCGTGGGTCCACCGACGACGCGTCGGGTTCGGTCGGCCCGCGATCGGCCGCTACTCCGACGGGGGAACCCTGCCCCGCCTCCGGGACAGCAGGTGGGCGACGAGGAGGACCGCCGCCAGGCCGCCGATGACGGCCACCGTGGTCCCGGCGGACCACG
Source organism: Blastococcus sp. SYSU D00669 (assembly GCF_054050715.1). NCBI lineage: Bacteria > Bacillati > Actinomycetota > Actinomycetes > Geodermatophilales > Geodermatophilaceae > Blastococcus > Blastococcus sp. SYSU D00669. Next base: position 207,849 of record NZ_JBJGZV010000002.1, on the reverse strand, counting down.
ACGGCGCCTGCGACTCCTCCTCTGCAGAACCGGCCGGTTCCGTGGAAGCGGCCGGTTCCGTGGAAGCGGCCAGTGACCGCAACCGCTCGGCCAGGGTGATCACCGCGGCGTCCCAGTCGGCGGCCTCGAGCTCGGGCACGACCTCGCCGGCCATCAGGTCCTCGACCTCGACCTCGGACAGCGGGAAGGACTCGGCGACCCACCACCCGTACTCGTAGGCCTCGTCCCCCACCGCCACGGCGACGAGCATGTCCGAGTCCCGGAGGCCGGAGAGCCGGGCCGTCTCCTCGACCCAGTCGGTGTCGCCCTCGGTGTCGAAGGAGGACACGAAAACGGCATGGAGATCGATGGCGCTGGCCGCCGCCAGGTCGGTCAGCGCGGCCTGGACCGCCGGCTCGTCGCTACCGAGCACCTGGACCTCGTCGGTGATCTGCTCGGTCAGGACGAGAGCGGGTTCGCCCGACGCGGACCCGGGGGTCAGCAGGACCAGCGCCAGTGCTCCGAGCACCACGAGCGGTCCGCGCACACGCACCTCACCGAGTCCGAGCCGGCGGGACACCGGGTGCCCGACTGTACGCAGGCCGGGAGAACCGCCACGGCGGCCGGGACGCGTTCCGGACGTCCCTACCCGGGGGAGGCGTCGTCCGCCGAGGTCCGGCCGTCGGCGAAGGAGCCGACCACGGGGAGGGCGGCGCCGGCGGCAGCGACCACCGCGTCCAGCGTCCCGTCGAACCAGTCCACCAGGTGGAGCTGCCCGTGCCGGGTGAGGGTTCGCCCGTCCGGTCCCACCCGCATGGTCCGCGGGTCGATCTCGATGTCGCAGGCCGAGTCCAGCGTGGCGACGCCGACCTTCACCAGGCACTCCTTGAGCACCCAGTGGCGGAGGAACTCCCTCACGGGGTCGGGCGCGGATCGCACGCGGACGACCTCGGCCTCGGTCAGCGCGAGGGGCAGCCCAGCTGTTCCCAGGCCGGCATGGGGTCGCACCGCCTCGATGTCGACCCCGACCGGCTGCCGGCCCGCTCCCGTGACCACCGCGCCCCGGGTGTGCGCCAGGCTGACGTGGACAGCGGGCAGACCGGACAGCGAGGGGCGGCCGTGGTCGGCCGATCCGCAGTCGGGGCAGCGTTGCGTGACCTCGAAGGTCTCGATCGGCAGGCCGGTGAGCCGCGCTGCGTTCCACCGGACCAGCAGGTGGGCGGCGGCCCGGGCGTCTCGATCGTCGGGGTGGCGGAGTGCGGCGCAGCGGCGCAGCTCGACGGCGGTCAGGAGCCGGTGGTCGAGCGTCCGCAACACCTCACGGGTCCGGGCGGCGAGGACCAGGGGCCCGTCCGTGACAGTTCCACGACCTCGCAACACCCTGCCTCCTCGATGGCTCGCCGGCCGTCCCCGCGGCCCCCGTGGACGTGCCCCTGCCGTCCCGCCGCGGCGCGGGAGACGTCGCTCCCGCGCCGTCCCCCGAAACGAAAAAATCCAAAAAAATCGGGATCTCGTGAGCGAGTCGTGACCCTGCGCAACCCACCGCGCGTCGCAGGGCCAGTCCTGACAGGGGTGAGGCACTCGTTGACGGCCAGTCATCAACGATCACGCGGCCAGGGCCGGCCCGGCTCCTGCCCGCACGACGGAACACCTCGGCGGGGAGCGCTGCCCGACATACGCACCTAGCGTGCACAACATGAAGTCGCAACACCGGAACCCGGCTGGATGACAGCGCCGCGGGACCAGTTCGGTTCGTTCCCCCCTCTCTCCGACGACGCCTCGTGGGTGTTTCGCCCCCCGACCACCGCCTCCGGCACACCGGCGAGCACCACGTCCCACCAGGGCCGCACGCGCACCGCGTCCCGCTACCGCCTGCACGAGAACCTCGTCGAGGAGCTCTCCGGCTCCGCCACCGCCTGCACCCGCCTGAGCCGGTACTTCGAGCGCACGTGCGACGACCGCCCTTCGGCCACCGCCCTCGAGTGCGAGGGCGAGCACATCTCCTACGCCGACCTCGATGCGCGCGCGAACCGCCTGGCAAACCTCCTGGTGGCCCGTGGCGTGGGCAGCGGCATCCGCGTGGGGATCCTGCTGAACCGCTCGGTGGACACCTACGTCGCGCTGCTGGCGATCACCAAGACCGAGGCGACGTTCGTGCCGATCGATCCTGCGGCACCCGCCGACCGGCTGCAGTACGTCGCCGAGGACTCCGACGTCGAGCTCGTGGTGACCACCACGGCGTTCGCCGCCTCGTGCGCCGGCCTCCCCTGTCCGACGCTCGCGCTCGACGAGGTCGGACCGGAGCTGGCCCTGCAGCCGAGCACCCGCCCGGGCATCGAGACCGCCGGGGACCCGGTCTGCTACGTCATCTACACGTCGGGGTCCAGCGGTCGCCCCAAGGGTGTGGAGATCACCCAGTCCAGCATCTGCAACTTCATCGGGATCGTTCCGCCGTTGTACGGGGTGGAGCCCTCCGACCGGGTCTACCAGGGCATGACGATCGCCTTCGACTTCTCCATCGAGGAGATCTGGCCGACGTGGGCGGTCGGGGCGACGCTCGTCGCCGGCCCGACGGACGGCCGACGGGTGGGGTCCGGGCTCGCGGATTTCCTGGAAGAGCAGCGGATCACGATGATCTACTGCGTCCCCACGGTGCTGGCCACGCTCGACCGCACCCTCCCGCTGATCCGCACGGTGAACGTCGGCGGCGAGGCGTGCCCGCGGGAGCTCGTCGACCGGTGGGGCCCCGGCCGCCGGATCCTGAACACCTACGGACCGACCGAGACCACGGTCACCTGCACGATGGCCGAGCTGCAGCCGGGCAAGGCGGTCACCATCGGCCGCCCGCTGCCCACGTACCGGATCGTGCTGCTCGACGACGACCTGCAGCCTGTTCGCGCCGGTGAGGTCGGCGAGATCTGCGTCGGCGGCCCCGGCGTCGCCCGCGGTTACGTGAAGCGGCCCGACGTCACGGCCGAGCGCTTCATCGCCGACCCGCGGGGCATCCCCGGGGAGCGGATCTACCGCACCGGCGATCTGGGGCGGTTCCTCCCCGACGGCGAGCTCGAGTACCTGGGCCGTGCGGACAGCGAGGTGAAGGTGCGAGGGCACCGGGTCGACCTCCAGGAGGTCGAGAGCCTGCTGCTCGAGCACCCGCAGGTGACGGCCGCCGTGGTCACGCTGCTGTCCTCTCCGGGCAGCGGCGGGGAGCTCGCCGGGTACGTCATCCTCCGGGACGACCACGGCCGCGCCGCGACGCCGGGCGAGGACGAGCCCGGCGGGCGGGCCGACGCGGTGATCTCCGAGCTGCACGACATGCTGTCCCAGCAACTGCCGCCGTACATGGTGCCCGCGTACATGGACGTGGTCTCCGCCATCCCCATGCTGCCCAGCGGCAAGGCCGACCGCGGCCGGCTCCCCGAGCCGACCCGCTCGCGCCTCATCCGCACCGAGCAGGACCACGAGGCACCTGCGACCCCCGCAGAGGCGTGGATCGCAGGGCTGTGGGAGGCGGCCCTCCGGCTGCCCTCCGGGTCGGTGTCGGCGTCGGCGAACTTCTTCGACGCGCTGGGCGGCCACTCCCTGGTCGCGGCGAACGTCGTCTCGGCCATGCGGGAGAGCGACCTGGGCGCGGGCCTGTCGATCTCCGACTTCTACCGGCACCCCACGGTGCGCGACCTCGCCGCCTTCCTCGAGGACGGCGCGAGTGCCCGACCCGACACCCTGGACCTGGAACCCCGGGCGCCCCGGTCGGCTCCACCGACGGGAGGTCGCGTGACCGCGTTCGGGTCGGCGCAGGTGGCCGGCCTGTACGGCGTCCTCCTGCTGTTCCTCCTGCCGATCGCCGTGCTGTACGGGATCCACGACGGCCAGCCGTCGGTGGCTCTCGTCGTCCAACTCGCGATCGCCCTGCCGTCGTTCTACCTGCTCGCACGCTGGGTCCTGCCGATCGTCGGCTCCCGGCTGCTGGCGCGCGGCCTGCAGGTCGGTGACCACCCCCTGTGGGGTCACGTGCACCTGCGGGTCTGGATGCTGCAGAAGCTGATGATGATCTCCCCGCTCACCGTTCTCAGCGGTTCCCCCTGGGCGGCGACGTATCTACGGCTGGCCGGCGCCGAGGTCGACGACGACTGCCACATCGGGACGGCGGACATCTCGCTGCCCTCGTTCCTGCGGGTGCACCGCGGCGCGACGGTCGGCTACGGCACCCAGTTGCACGCCCACCGCGTCACCGAGGGCGTCCTGACCATCGGCCCCGTCACGGTCGGACCTGGAGCGGTCGTCGGGTCCGAGTGCGTGCTCGAGTGCGACTCGGTGGTCGGCGAAGGGGCGATCCTGCGGGATGCGTCGCTGCTGCAGTCGCACCGGGAGATCCCGGACGGCGAGACGTGGGCCGGCTCTCCGGCCCGCCCGTCGCCCGAGGCGGCCGACCCGGCGATGGAGCTCATGGTCAGCTGCCCGTCCGCACCCCGCACCTGGTCGCGCGCGCTCCTGGCCGGGTTCGGCGGGGGAGTGCTCCTGCTCGAGCTGATGCCGTTCCTGATCATGCTGCCGACGGTGGCGCTGGTGTGGTGGACCCTGCTCACCTACGGGGTGGCCGCCGCGCTGCTCGCCACGGCGCTGTCCGGCCCGCTGTTCGTGGCCACCTCGTGCGCCCTCGTCCTCGGAACCCGTCGCCTGATCCTGCCGGCGACGCAGGAGGGGGTGCACCACCTGCGGTCGCAGCTGGGCCTGGAGAAGTGGCTCGGCGACAAGCTGCTCGAGCTCAGCCTGCTGATGAACAACACGATGTACTCCACCCTCTACACGCCGATGTGGCTGCGGGCGCTGGGCACGAAGGTCGGCGCCGGCGCCGAGGTGTCGACCATCGCCAACATCGATCCCGACCTGCTCACGGTGGGCGACGGCAGTTTCGTGGCCGACATGGCCACCGTCGGCAGCGCGTCGTACGCCAACGGGCACGTCGCCTTCCAGCGGACGGAGATCGGGTCGCGCGCCTTCGTCGGGAACGCGGCGTTCATCCCGTCGGGGTCGCACCTGGGGGACGGGTCGCTGATCGGCGTCCGCAGCGTGCCGCCCGCCGAGGGTGTGCCCGCGGGCACCGGGTGGCTCGGATCGCCGGCGTTCTTCCTCCCGCGTCGTGAGCTGTTCGAGGAGTTCACCGAGGCCGAGACGTTCGCACCGTCCCGCCGGAGGGTGCAGGCGCGGTACGTGATCGAGTTCTTCCGGATCGTCCTGCCGAGCTCGATCCTCGGCGTCGCGACCTTCGCCACGTTGTACGGGCTCTCGACGGTGGCGGTCAGCTGGGGCCTGCTCCCGACGGTCCTGCTCGCCCCGCTGGTCGCGCTCGCCTCCAGTGTCGCCGTCGTCCTCTTCGTGGCCGCGGTGAAGTGGCTCGTCATCGGGCGGTACAAGCCGCGCGTGCGCCCGTTGTGGAGCGGCTTCGTCCGCCGCACGGAGTTCGTCACCGGCATCTACGAGGCCGCGGCGGTGCCGGCCCTGCTCGCCTTCCTCACCGGCACCCCGATCCTCGGGGCCACACTGCGCCTGTTCGGCACCAGGGTCGGGCAGCGGACGCTGATCGACACCACGTACGTCACCGAGTTCGACCTCGTCGACATCGGGGACGACGTCTCGGTCGGCACCAATGCGTCACTGCAGACGCACCTCTTCGAGGACCGCGTCATGAAGATGGACCGCGTCACGCTCCGCGACCGGGCGAGCGTCGGCGCGAAGGCGGTCGTCCTGTACGGCTCCGTGGTGGAGGAGGACGCCTCGCTGGTCGCGATGTCCCTCGCGATGAAGGGCGAGGTGCTGCCGGCCGGGACCACCTGGTGCGGCATCCCGGCCCAGAAGGTCAGCCGCCCGCCGACGCCTCCGGCGGCGCCCGTCGGGCGCGGGCGGTCCACCTCGGTGACGACGGCGGAACGACGATGACGGCGAACCCGCAGAGCCCCGCCGAGGGGGTCCTCGACCGGTCCGGCCAGCCGGTAGGCGCGGGGCCGGCGACCCGGGAGGTGCCGTCCGCCGGGGCGTCCCCGTTGGCGCACGCCTGCGAGCCTGCGCCGTCGGGGGACGTCTCGGGGACCCCGTCGAGCACGGCCGGGTCGCAGCGGTCGAGCACCCGCCTCATCGGGATCGACGCCGCTCGCGGCGTCGCCTTGATCGGCATGATGGCCGTGCACGTGCTGGACCCGGTGGGCGCCGACGGGACGCCGTCCCTCTCGTGGAACCTGGCGGCAGGCAAGTCGGCAGCGCTGTTCGCGTTGCTGGCCGGTGTCGGGGTCGCCTTCTCCAGCGGCCGGCGTCGTCGCCCGCGGGGGCGGGCGTGGGTGGCCTCGGCGGGCTCGCTCGTCACGCGTGCCCTGATCATCGGCGCGGTGGGCCTGCTGCTCGGATACCTGGTGCCCCGCGGCCTGGCCGGCGTGATCCTGCCCTACTACGCGCTGCTGTTCGTCCTCGCCATCCCGCTCCTGTCCTTGTCCACCAGGGCGCTCCTCCTGACCGCGGCGGCGATCGTGGTCGGCATGCCGGTGCTCAGCCATCTGCTGCGGGTGGGCACGGAGACGGCCACGGCCGCCAACCCGACCTTCGGCGACGTGACGGCCCGTCCCGGTGGGCTGCTGACGGAACTGGCGCTGACGGGCACGTACCCGGCTCTGATCTGGGTGGCCTACCTGTGCGTCGGCCTGGCCGTCGGCCGAGCGCTGCTGTCGTCCCGCCGGGTCGTCGTGCTCATGACCCTCGTCGGCCTGGGGCTCGCGGTGTCCTCGCGGGTGGTCTCGTGGCTGCTGCTCGACGTGCTCGGCGGTCGCACGGAGCTCGAGGCGGTGGCCCGGCAGTCGCTGTCCGCGGAGCAGTACACCGACCTGCTGCTGTGGGGGCCTTCCGGCGTCACCCCGTCGGACACCGCGTGGTGGCTGGCCACGGTCTCCCCGCACTCGAGCACCCCGCTGGACCTCGCCTTCACGATCGGCGTGGGCCTGGGCGTGCTGGGGGTGTGCATCCTCGTCGGCCGGACGACGACGGCCTGGCTGCGGCCGATCGCGGCCGCGGGCAGCATGACGTTGACGCTGTACTGCCTGCACCTGCTGATGCTCAGCTCGCCGTTCCTGCCGGAGGACGACGTCGCCTCCATGCTGGTGCAGGTGCTGGTGGTGGTCGGCTTCGCGCTCGCCTGGAGCCGGTACCACGCACGCGGGCCCCTGGAGGACCTCGTCGCGGCGGCCACGAACGGCGTCAGGCGCAGGATCCTCGCCGGAGGCCGCGCGGAGGAGACCAGCGGTGGCCCCAACCGGGCCTGATTCCCCGGAGCGGGACGGCGGCCCGCCGCTGGCCCTGGTCTACCGCGGTCCGGCGTCCACGCCGGGCTGCCCGGAGGCGGTCGCCGCAGCTCTCCGCCGCAGCCGGTGGGACCTCCGGGTCCGCTTCGTCGGTCCCGGGGAGCAGGTGCAGGTCACCCCGGCCGTGCTGGCCGACGCCCGGCTCTACGCGCAGCCCGGTGGTGGCGGCCTGCGCGCGGCTCACCGCCGGGTCCGGCGCTCCACCGGGGCGGTGCGCGACTTCGTCCGGTCCGGCGGCGGGTACCTCGGTTTCTGCCTGGGTGGCTACCTCGCGGGGGAGACGCCGGGCTTCGGCCTCCTCCCCGGCGACGCCGACCGCTTCATCTCCTCCCCGGGGGCCCGACCGGACCACGCGGGCGACAGCCTGGTGACGCTGACCTGGAACGGGCGGCGCCGGGAGATGTTCTTCCAGGACGGTCCCTGGTTCGACCTGGACGCCGAGCGCGGGCCGGCCGAGGTGCTGGCGACCTACGACAACGGTCTGCCGGCCGCGGTCGTCGCACCGTTCGGTGCCGGGGCGGTGGGTGTCGTGGGGCCGCACCCCGAGGCCTCGCCCGACTGGTACGGCGACAGCGGGCTGCCGGTGCCGGCCGACCTGCACGCCGACCTCACCCAGGACCTCGTCGACCGGGTGATGGGTCTCGGCCGGGCGCCGGTCCGGGGCGACTGATCCGGCGGTCGGACGGGCGGACCGCCACCGGTGGGCGCCGCCCGAGGACGGGGCGCCCACCGGCGCGATCAGGAGGCGTCGAGCAGGCGCCCGACCGTGCTGCCGAGCCGGCCGTCGAGAGCGTGCCCGACGCCGACCGGCCACTCGTGCGATGTGACCACGCCGCGGCCGGCGTACCACCGCTCGCCGGCCTGCGCGCCCCAGGCCGCGGTCAGAGGAACGGCCGTGTCCGCCGTGCCGGTGTACCAGTGGCCGCGCACGCCGGCCATCCGGGCGGCGGTCACGCCGGCGCCACCGTCGGCCGGCGGGCCGCCCCCACCGAACACCACCCAGCCGCCACCGACGCGCAGCAGCTCCGGGTGCCGGGGGACGAGGAAGCGGGTGACCTCCTGGGCGCCGGAGGAGAAGCCGGTCAGCCACAGCTCGTCGACCGGGTAGTTCTCGAGCTGGGTCTCGATCAGGTCGGCGAGGAAGTCGGCGTAGGCGCTGGTGTCGCCGGTGTGCCAGCACTCGCAGGCCTGGTCGGGGCTCTCCACGGCCAGTGTGATCGCGTTGCGGGCCTTGGCGGCGGCGACCAGCCCGGACGGACCGCCCAGCGCGTAGGGCGAGGTCGGGTTGTCCACTCCGTACTCGCCGGTTCCGTCGGCGTAGACGACGAGGCCCACCGGGCGGGACGGGTCGATGCCGCCGGCGTAGAGCAGGTAGCGGCCGGACTGGCCGTTGGCGGCGGTGAACGTGCTCCGCGGCCGGTCGGTGAACGCCCCGCCCGATCCGCCGCTGGGGGTGCCGGTGCCGCTGGGGGTGCCGGCTGCGGCCGCGGGCCGCGTGCCCGAGGGGCTCGCGGGGGGCGCGGACTCCGGCTGCACCTCCTCGGGGGCCTCCGGAACCGACTCCTCCGGTGATTCCGCAGCCGGCGGGGGCGGCACCTCGGTGGCCGGTTCGGGCGAAGCGGTGGCGGGTTCCTCGACCGGCTCCCCGGCCTCGGGAGCTGGCACCGCGGGAAGGCCGTCGTCGTGCGGCGTGCCGGCGCCGGCCGGGGACGGCACGCCGGCGTCGCCGGGTGCGCCGGCGTCCGCGGACGCCGATGGTCCTGCGCCCGCTGCGTCGAGGCCGAGGTCCTCGGGGCCGCAGGCCGCGGTCAACGAGATCAGGGCGACGGCCGCGACGACGCGGGCGCAACGGCGGACGGGGGAGAGGGAAGTGCGCACGGGAAGAAGTTCCTCCGGATGCCCGCGCCGATGGCCACGGACCGTGATTGCAAAGTGACGTACCGATGCTGGCACATACTCAGTGCATCCAAAAGGTCACGCTCGGGTAACACGTATCTCAGAGGTTCACGCCCCCCGCGCACTCTGCCGATGACGGTCTGGATGGGCGTCTGCCGGTCGGTCCGGCGAGGATGGCGCCGGCGCGTGAGGATGGGAGGGGCCGGCCGGCCGGACCACGCGACGAGGACAGGGATGCGTCGACCCCGACACTGGTACCTGGCGGCTGGGTCCTGCCTCGTGGTCCTCGTGGGCGGGTGTGGTGCACCGGAGGCCGCACCGCCGGAGGCCGCACCGCCGGAGCCCTGGCCCGACCGTCCGGTGGTCGAGCTGCGCTTCGAGGTGGCCGAGGACCTGGCCTCGGTGGCGGGCTGGGAGCGCATCACGTTCACGCCCGACCTCCCGACGTGCGAAGTGGTGCTGCGCGCCTGGCCGAACAAGCCGGCCACCGCGCGGGCGGGTAGCTCCCTGGTGGTGTCCGAGGTGCGCGTGGACGGCCGGCTGCGGGACCCCGTCGACGTCGTCGCCGGTGCACCGGAGACGGCGCCCGCCGGCACCCTCCTGGAGGTCCCGCTCGAGGACTGTGCCGCTGCGGGCGACGAGGTCACGGTGGAGCTCGAGTTCGACGTCGAACTGGGCGAGGACGTCGACGAGCGCGTGGGTACCTCCACCACCGCCGAGGCGGCGTGGTTCGCCACTGCCTTCCCCCTGCTCGCGTGGGAACGTGGCCGAGGCTGGGAACGCGGTCCCGCGGTCGCGGTCGACGGGGAGATGGCGGTCAGCGAGGACTTCAGGCTCGCCTCGCTGGAGGTCGTGGCGCCGTCGGCCCACGACGTGCTCGGCACCGGTCGTGCAGCCGGCACCGAGGACGGGCCGGACGGGACGACCGTCCACCGCTTCACGGCGCCGGCCGTGCGGGACGTCGCGGTGTCGGTCGGGGACTTCGACGTGGTCGACCGCGAGATCGAGGGCATCCGGGTGCACGTGGCCACGGATCGGTCGGTGGAGGAGTCGGTCGCGTCGGACTGGCTGGACCAGATCGACGAGTCCACCGCGGACCTCGTCGACCTGCTGGGTCCCTTCCCGTACGACGACCTCTGGGTCACGGTCCTGTCCAGCCAGTCGAGCGGGATCGAGTTCCCCGGGGCGATCCAGTTCGGTGACGTGGAACCCGACGAGCGCCGGGGCCTGGTGACCCACGAGCTGGCCCACATGTGGTTCTACGGGCGGGTCGGCAACGACCAGGGCGAGGACCCGTGGATCGACGAGTCGTTCGCGACGTTCGCGCAGGTGGTGGCCGACGGCGAGCAGTCCGAGCCCTACGAGCACGTCTTCGACGACGACATGCCGCCGGTGGGTGGCTCGATGCCCTACTGGGCCGAGTTCGGCCGACCCAGCAGCACGTACTTCGACACCGTCTACACCCTCGGCGGCGCGGCTCTCGTGGAGGCCCGTGACCGAGCCGGGCACGAGGCGTTCGACGCCGCGCTCGCGGACTACCTGCGGGTGAACGCCTACTCCGTCGCCACCCCCGCCGACGTCCGAGAGGCGTTCGACGAACTGCCGGAGGTCCTCGCGGTGCTGCGGGAGGTCGGCGCGCTGCCCTGACGCCCACCGGCGCGCCGTTCTCGAGGTGCACAGGCGCCGGACAGGTCGTGGACCGGGAAACCGCAGGTACCGCGCCGACAGTGCTCGGCATGTCGCTTCCGACCCCGATCGGCTCAGAGGTGGGGCCGGACGCTGCCGCCCTCCCTCGGCCTGTGCCATCCTGCCTCCCGGATGAACACCTCAGGGCTTGCCTGCTCACGGGGGAGGTGAACATCAGCGCGGCGTCCCGCCGTGCTGAGGACGACGGCATGAGTGTTGCTGCCCATGACCCCGCGCTCTGCGACGGACGCGGATGCTCCGTGCACCACCCCAGCGATCACCACATGCGGGACTGGCCGAAGAGCTGGAGCGCCTACCGCGGCTTCTTCTACCGCCGGTGCGCGCACGGCTTCGGTCACCCCGACCCCGATGACGTCGTCGCTCTCCAGTCGGTCGGTGGCGTGCCCGCTGCCCATCCCTGTGACGGTTGCTGCATCGCTCCCCTTCGAGACGCACGCTGAGCGGCGGACCTGGATCCGGCTCTGCGCCGGCCTGACGGGGCCCGCACCGCTGCTCGGCGGTCTAGCCTGGGGAGTGGGTGGTCGGAGAGGGGCCGGGAACTGCGATGCCGGGCGGGGCGGAGGGCGAGCCGGCGGTGGCGTCCGCCTACCGCCGCACCGGCCTGACCCCCCGCGAGGTCTGGTTCCGCTACCTGGCGCTGGGCGGCGATGCCGACGAGGTGTCGGTCGAGGCCCAGCTGCACGGCCTGCTGATGCTGCCGCCGGGCGAGTTCAACGTGCTCGCCCAGGCCCTGAACGAGGAGCTGGACGACCTGGCGGACCAGGGGCCGCGGGTCTCCCCGGCGCGGCTCGCCGAGGAGCTGCGCCGACCGGGTCAGTGAACCGCCCGGCCGAGGGCGGGACCCCGTGCACCGACCGTCGCGTGGGAGCATGATCGCTCCTGCACGCGTCGCCGGTCCGCCGGCCACAGCCGGTCCCGGCGGCGAGAAGGAGACGGTTCATGGCGCGGCGTGACCTCGTGGTGGTCGGTGCCTCGGCCGGTGGGGTGGAGGCGCTGGGGGACTTCCTGCGCGGTCTGCCCCCCGATCTGCCCGCGGCCGTCCTGGTCGTCCTGCACATGCCGTCGACCGCGCGCAGCGAGCTGCCGGCGATCCTCGACCGCTCGTGCCGGCTGCCGGTGCGCCCGGCGGTCCACGGCGACGAGCTGGCGGCCGGCACCGTGCTCGTCGCGGTGCCCGACCGGCACCTGATGGTCGTCGACGGGCACGTCGCCCTGACCCGCGGCCCGCGGGAGAACGGTCACCGTCCCGCGGTCGACGTCCTCTTCCGGTCGGCCGCGCGTGCCGCCGGGCGCCGGGTCGTGGCCGTCGTCCTCTCGGGCGTGCTGGACGACGGGACCGCCGGCATGATCGCCGTCCGGTCGCGGGGCGGGCTCGGCCTGGCCCAGGACCCGGGCGACGCGCTGTTCCCGAGCATGCCGCGGCACGCCGCGGAGGTCGGCGGCGCCGACCACGTCCTGCCGGCCGCCGCGCTGGGTCCCTTGCTGGGCGACCTGCTCGCCGCGGAGGTCGACGACGTGGACGAACCACCGCCGAGCGAGCTGATGGAGACGGAGACGGCGATGGCGAACCTCGACATGGACGCGCTCAACGCCGACGACCGCCCCGGGACGCCGTCCGGCTTCGGCTGCCCGACGTGCCACGGCGCGCTGTGGTCGATCACGGAGGGCGGGCTGGAGCGGTTCCGCTGCCGCGTCGGGCACGCCTGGTCGCCCGAGGCGCTGGCCGCCGAGCAGTCGCAGGCGCTGGAGTCGGCGCTGTGGATGGCGCTGCGCGGGCTGGAGGAGCGCGCTGCCCTGGCCCTGCGCATGGGCCAGCAGGCCGACGAGCGGGGGCACCGGCTCAGCGCCCGGGTCTTCCGCGAGCGCCACGACGAGGCCCAGCAGGCGGCCGCGCTGCTGCGGCGGATGCTGGTGCAGGGGGAGCTGAACGGGGAGGAGCTGCCCCGGAAGGCGGAAGGAGCATGACCCGGTGACCGAGCGGACCGACGCGACCGCGGGGGACGGCATCCCCGACGAGCCGGGATCGGGCTCGGCCGAGGAGCTCGTCGCCCAGCCCGACGACGCCGACGCCGGCGACGGGGGCGGGCCGGACGTTGCCTTCGAGGGACAGGAGACCGCGTTCGAGGCTCTGCTGGTCTTCCTGCACGAGCGACGCGGCTTCGACTTCACCGGGTACAAGCGGCCCAGCCTGATGCGCCGCGTGCGCCGGCGCATGGACGAGGTGGGCATCGACTCGGTCACCGAGTACCAGGACTTCCTGGAGGTGCACCCCGAGGAGTTCACGCCGCTGTTCAACACCGTGCTGATCAACGTCACCAGCTTCTTCCGCGACCGCCCGTCGTGGGACCACCTGCGCGACCAGCTGCTGCCCGGTGTCCTCGCCGCGGTCGGGCCGACGATCCGGGTGTGGAGCGCCGGCTGCGCGTCGGGGCAGGAGGCCTACAGCCTGGCCATCCTGCTGGCCCAGGCGCTCGGCGCCGAGCAGTTCCGGCAGCGGGTCAAGATCTACGCCACCGACGTCGACGAGGAGGCTCTGGCGCAGGCCCGCCAGGGGGTCTTCGGCGAGCGGGAGCTGACCGGTCTGACCCAGGCCGAGATCGAGGAGTACTTCCAGCCGGAGGGGGCCCGGTTCGCTTTCCGCAAGGACCTGCGGCGGTCGGTGATCTTCGGCCGCAACGACCTGGTGCAGGACGCCCCCATCTCGCACGTCGACCTGCTGCTGTGCCGCAACACCCTGATGTACTTCAACGCCGAGACCCAGCGGCGGATCCTCGGGCGGCTGCACTTCGCGCTCAACCCCGAGGGGCTGCTCTTCCTCGGCAAGGCCGAGATGCTGCTGTCGCACGCGCAGCTGTTCGCCCCGGTCGACCTGACCCGCCGGTTCTTCCGCAAGCGCAACGGCGTCCCGGCGGCCGACCGCCGTCCGGCGCCGCCGCTCCCGCGGGGGGCTCCCTCGAGCGGGGAGGGGGAGCTGTCCCGGCTGCGGCGCGAGGCGATGCTCGCCTCCCCGGCGGCGCAGTTCGCCCTGGACGCCGACGGGCGGCTGGCCATGGTCAACCGGCAGGCCGAGCGGCTGCTGGGCGTCGACGCCCGGGACGTCGGACGGCCGATCCAGGACCTGGAGGTGTCCTACCGGCCGGTCGAGCTGCGGGGGGCCATCGCCGAGGCGGTGGCCGGCCGCGGCCCCGTCTGGCTGCGCGGGGTCGAACGCCGCCGTCCCGGCCAGGAGGCGGACGTGTTCGACGTCCAGGTCGTGCCGCTCCTCCGGGAGGACAAGTCGCTGCTGGGCACGACGGTGATCTTCGAGGACGTCACCCAGTACACGCGCCTGCGCGAGGAGCTGGAGTACTCGAACCGGCAGCTGGAGACCGCCTACGAGGAGCTCCAGTCGACCAACGAGGAGCTGGAGACCACCAACGAGGAGCTGCAGTCCACGGTGGAGGAGCTGGAGACCACCAACGAGGAGCTCCAGTCCACCAACGAGGAGCTGGAGACGATGAACGAGGAGCTGCAGTCGATGAACGACGAGCTCCACACGGCGAACGAGGAACTGCGCAGCACCACCGAGGAGGTCGACGCGCTCAACCGGTTCCTCAGCGGGGTGCTGGGCAGCTTCCGGGTGGGGGTCGCCGTCGTCGACCCCGACCTGCGGGTCCTCGCGTGGAACACCGCCGCGGAGGACCTGTGGGGGGTGCGGGAGGACGAGGCCATCGGGCAGCACCTGCTCGGCCTCGACATCGGCCTGCCCCTCGACGGCCTGCAGGCGCTGCTGCGCCGGCAGATCGGCGGTGACGGGGCGCCGCACGAGGCGATCGAGCTCGCGGCGGTCAACCGCCGGGGCCGCCAGGTGCTCGTCCGTGTCACGGTCAGCCCGTTCCAGCCGTCGCCGCGCGAGCAGGAGGGCGCCGTCGTCCTGATGGACCCGATCAAGGCCTGACCGATCTCACTCCGCGACCCGCAGCACCTCGTCGGCGTGTCCGCCGACGATGAGCGCGGCCAGGTCGCGCACCTTGACGTTGAGCCGGGAACTGACCTTGACCAGGCGGGCGAACGCCTCGTCCGCGTCGCCGCCGAGTCGTGCCATGAGCACCCCCTTGGCCTGGTCGATGACCGCCCGTGAGGTGAGCGCGCGCTCCAAGTTGTCGGCGAGGGTCTCCATCGCCGCCCGCTCGGCGACGGTGCGCAGGACGCCGGCCACCGCGGCGGTGACCAGCTCGGCGACCCGGCGCCCGGCCGGCGCGAAGCCCTCGCGCCGGCCGGAGTAGACGTTCACCGCACCGACGATGCCGTCCTCGCCGGGCACCGGCAGCGCGAGGACGCTGCGCACGGCGCCCTCGCCGGCGATCCCGGCCAGCGCCGGCCAGCGGGCGTCGGCGGTGACGTCGTCGCTGATGACGACCTCGCCGGTGTCGTAGGCCTGCCAGCAGGGGCCCTCGCCGGCCCGCACCTGCAGGCCGTCGAACTCCTGCGCCTGCGCGGAGTCGCTGCCGAGGCGCTGGGGCTCGATCGGGTGGCCGAGCGTGATGCTCACCCAGTCGGCGCCGGGGACGGCGCCGGTCACCAGCGTGGCCATCCGGCTCAGCATGCGCTGCCGGTCGACCTCGCCGACGGGCATCCCGCTGAGCTCGGACAGGGCCGTGGCGAGCCCGATGACGGCGGGCGAGGCCAGCGGTTCCGGCTCGTCGCCGGGCTGCGGCTCGGTGCCGTCGGGTACGACCACCCATTGGACGCGGACGTCGGCGGCGGACTCGCCGACCGCCTCGGTGAAGCCGAACAGCCGGACGGGGAAGGCGGGCTGGGAGCGCGGGCGCAGGGTGACGGCCAGGTGGCGCTCGGACGCCGTCCCGTTGCCCAGCACGCGCAGCGCCGAGCGGAAGGCCTTCACGTCCTCGGGGGCGAGGTAGACGCTCAGCGGCTTGCCGTGCAGCCGTGGCAGCGCGGTGCCGAGGCGCGCGGCCATCGCCGGGTTGACCTCGACGAGGGCGCCGGCGCCGTCGGTCAGGCACAGGCCCACGGGGACCAGTGCCGACAGCTGGCCGCGCCAACGCCGCTCGGCGTCGTGCTGCAGCAGGAGCTGGGTGATCTGCTCCTGCTGGACGCGCATCTCCTCCTCGGCGACACGCAGCTCCTCGGCGGCCACCTGCACCTCCGCCAGCTCGGCGAGCAGACGCTCCGGCGTCGTCCCGGCAGGCAGCGGATGGCTGTCCTCGGTCACGCCATCTCCTCGGCGCCCTGGGCCCGGTCGGCCGCGGCGTCACGGCGGTGCTCCTCGGCCCGGCGCCGGTGCTCCTCGACGTCCCCCACACGGAGTTCGGCCGCGCGCTCGTGCGCTGCGGCCGCGCGCTCGTGGGTGCGGGCCGCCCGCTCGTGGCTGACGGCGGCGCGGGCGTGCGACTCCTCGGCCCGGCCCCGTGCCTCGTCGGCGTGCCGACGGGCCTCGGCCACGTCGTCGGTGTTCGACCGTCCGCCTGTCGCCAGCCGGGTCAGCCGCTCGGAGACCTCCTCGGCGCGCCGTCCCGCGGAATGACTCCGCTCCGCCGCCCTGTCCGCCGCGTCCTGAGGGTCCATGGCTGCCCCCCCCCTTGTCGAGGACTGCACACCCAAGCGCAGCACAACGGAGGGTGCCCCCGCACGTCGGCGCTACCCGCCGCGGCCGCGTTCACCCCGCACGATCAGCGTGGAGGGCGGGACGCCGCGTGTCCACAGGTTGCGTCCGCCCGTCTCGTCCGCTTCCCGAGCGGCGCCGGGCGACGACGAGCACCACCAGGGCGGCGGTCGCGCCGAGGGCCGCACCGAGGGAGTTGGCGACGACGTCGGCGAACGCGCCGACCCGGCTGGTGAGGGCGGCCTGGTAGCACTCGATGCCCAGCGAGAGCAGCGCGCAGGCCAGCGCGCCTCTCACCGGCGCGCGGAGGAGCAGCGCGAGGAGGAAGCCGAGCGGCACGAACAGCACGACGTTGAGCGGGCCGTCGCCGGCGTGCTGCCAGGCGGTCAGGTCGCCCGGCCGCGGCGCGAGGTCGGCCAGCACGTGCGCCGGGACGTCGTCCTCCAGGCCGAACGCCGTCCACCCGCCCCAGGGCACGATCGTCACCCCGAGGACGACGGCGAGCCCCGCGCCGGTCAGGAAGGTGAGCCCGCGTCGCCGTCGCACGACCGCGGCGAGAAGGACGGCGAGGAGGACGCCGGCCGCGACGGTGGCCGGCACCGACGGCGCCCGCGCGATGGTGTCGAGGTACCCGGCGAACGGCGCGGGCCCGTCGGGGAGGAACGGCCGGTCCGCGGGGGTCACGGCGAACCGGCCGTCGTCCGGCGCGCCGGCGGCGTGGCTGTGCGCATGCGGCCACCCTGCGCGGACCGACGTCGCCTCTCGGTAACGCGCGGGCTTATGCCTCGCTCACATCCCCGAAGCGGTAACCCACGCGCGGGACGGTGGTGATGACGGGCGGGTCGCCGAGCTTGCGCCGCAGGGTCATGACGGCGACCCGGACGGCGTTGGTGAAGGGGTCGGCGTGCTCGTCCCAGGCCTTCTCGAGGAGCTCCTCGGCGCTGACGACGGCGCCGTCGGCCTGCATGAGCACGTTGAGGACGGCGAACTCCTTGGGCGTGAGGTCGAGCAGCCGGCCGTCGCGGAACGCCCGGAACCGCGGCACGTCGAGGACGACGCCGGCGCGCTCGAGCACCGGCGGGGTGCCGACGGGCGGTCGTCTGGCCAGGGCCTGCACCCGGGCGGCGAGCTCGGCGAAGGCGAACGGCTTGGTGAGGTAGTCGTCGGCGCCGAGGGAGAGGCCGTCGACGCGGTCGCGGATCCCGCTGGCGGCGGTGAGCAGCAGGATGCGGGTGCCGACCTTGGTGTCGACGGCCCAGCGGCAGACGGCGTCGCCGGTGGCGCCGGGCATGTCCCGGTCGAGGACGGCGACGTCGTACCGGTTGACGCCGAGCCGCTCCATGGCCGCGGCGCCGTCGTAGCAGACGTCGACGGCCATGGCGAGCTTGCGCAGCCCCTCGGCGATGGTGTCGGCGAGCAGGACCTCGTCGTCGGCGAGCAGCACGCGCACGGTCGTTCAGGCTCCTGGACGTCGGATAAGGACGGGATAAGCATGCGTCGGATCCCCGTGCAGTCGGCGGTAGCGTCGCCGGGCGTGTGGCTGACCCCGCGCCGGCGCGCCGCCGTCGCCGTCCTGGTGACCTGGCCGCTGGCGTACTTCTGGGTGGACTTCACCGTCACCACCGTCAAGGGGCTCGTCTACCACCTGCGCGGGACGCCGCCGTGGCCGTACTGCTCGGGCGGCTGGGTGAGCGTGACCAACGGCTGTGCGTCCTACAGCCCAGGGCTCGCCGTCGTGGAGCTGCTGGTGGCGCTGGCGGTGGCGGTCGTCGTCGCGGTGGCGCTGGCGCGGTGGGTGATGCACCCGGTGCGGGTGCTGGCCGAGAGCGTGGGCCGGTTCGGCCCGGCCAGCCTGGCGCTGCGGCTGCCGGTGGGCGGCGGTCCGGGTGACGAGACCGGCCAGCTGGGTGCCTCGTTGAACGCCGTGCTCGACCGGTTGGCCGAGGGCTACGAGGCGCAGCGTCGGTTCGCGGCGACGGCCTCGCACGAGCTGCGGACGCCGCTGGCGACGCAGCGGGCGCTGATCGAGGTCAGCCTGTCCGGGTCTTTGACCCCTGAGCAGCTGGAGCTGCTGTCGCGGCAGCTGCTGGCGACGAACGAGCGCAACGAGCAGCTGGTCGACGGGCTGCTGACGCTGGCCGAGACCGACCGGGGCCTGATGACTTCCGGGCCGGTACCGCTCGACGAGCTGGTGCCGGCGGCGGCCGAGCAGTTCCGGGCGGCGGCGGTGGCTGCTGACGTGACGCTGTCGGTGGAGGCGGCGCCGGTGACCGTGGTGGGGGAGCGGCCGCTGGTCGAGCGCCTGGTGGCGAACCTGGTCGGCAACGCGGTGAAGTACAACGAGCCGGGTGGCTCGCTGTGGGTGCGGGTGGACGACGAGGGCGTGCTGAGCGTCGAGAACACCGGGCCGGTCGTGCCGGCCGAGCAGGTGAACGGGCTGTTCGAGCCGTTCCGCCGGCTGTCGGGGGAGCGGCTGGCGCACAGCGGCGGGGTGGGGCTGGGGCTGACGATCGTGCGGTCGATCGCGGCTGCGCACGACGCTGTGGTTGCGGCGGAGGCGCGGCCGGGCGGCGGGCTGCGGGTGGCGGTGCGGTTCCCGCGGGCGTCGGCGGGCCGCGTGGCTCGTGCCGCCGACCCGGCGGTGCCGCGGATAAGCGTGGGGTAAAGACCAGCTGAACGTCGGTGTGACCGCCGCTTCTGCAGCCTGGCGGCCATGACCGCCGATCTCGACCAGGTGCCGGTGCGCGAGCGCGGGGAGCCGCTGGTGGCGGTGCCGTGGGCACTTCTGCGGCGACCGGGGCGGCCCGTCCTGCTGCGGGCCGGCGTCGTGCAGCGGCTGGCGGACGCCGCCCGGCTGCTGCCGACGTCGCGCCGGCTGATGGTCGTCGGCGGGTATCGGCCGACGGGCGTGCGAGCGACCGGGGGCGCGGTGGTCGTGACGCTCGACGACCTCCGTGCTTCAGCCGATCGCGCTCTGCTCGCGGACGCCCTCTCCGCGACGGGGTTCGTCGCGCACCCGGGGGAGGGGCAGCTCTGGAGCGTCGGCGACAGCTACTGGGCCGCGGTGACCGGCGCCGAGTGCGCGCGGTACGGGCCGGTCGGCGCCGTCGGAGAGCCGGTGCCCGCGCTCGTTGCGTTGGGCGCGACCTGACGAGCCCTATGGCTCCGGTCCCTCATCAGATGGCCCGATGCCCGTTTCTACTGCCACGGCCGATCGGGGCCCTTCGGTCGACGTAGGGCAAGGGCGCCAAGAGCTGCCAGCCTGGTCGTGGGAGCAGGAAGTCTGCAACGTCGACTCTGGCAGAGCCATCATGGCGTCTGCCCACCTCAGCATGACCGACATGGCCTGCTCGGTACTGACGGCGAATCCAGAGACGTAGGACCTCCGCGCGAATGGGGACGAGGGCTCGAGGTCCGCGGGTGTCATAGAGATGATCACGACCATGAAAGACTCGGGCCAGCGGTCGGCTTATTGTCGCTAACCGAGAAACGAATAGTCCCGACGTCCTCGTCGATGGGGGATCTCTTGGATGACGAAGACCCCGACGCCTGCGCATATCAGGACCTCTGACATGTGCACAAGCCAGTTGGCGTAACGCTTGCAAAACGAGACGCCTAGTTCCCGTTCCTACGAGCGCGCAGCCGAGGTCGGCTACGCCAAGCGTAGCCCACAGCATCCGGGCCACTGATGAACAGCGTCTTTATGAAGAGAAGCACGAAGGCAATCCCCGCGAAGGCGGCGGCCGCGCTCACCCGCTCACCCGTTCCTTCCGCGGCGGGCGTGAACGCTCCGAGACTCACGGCGAGCGTGCCTGCCGCGACTGATAAGAGGGCATCCCGTACGAGCCTGCGCAGGATGTTCTGCCCATGGGCGTCGCGCATCCCCTTCTTGCCACTGTCCAGGAAGCGGGCTTTCGCGACTACCTCCCCGGGATCACCATCGCTGATGAACTGCAAGTCGAACCACTCGCCAGGGTTGAGCATCGGTGGCTTGAGCGGTTGCATGGAGCCGCCCGCATACAGGACTTGCCCATTCGTCGGGTCCAAGTCCTCGGGGCGAGAGTCGCTCACAAAGCCGTCGAGGGGCTGCTGGTTCTTTCCCGCAATGGCGATGGATCCCTGATAATCGCTGGCCGCGATGCCCCTTTTCCCGGAGTTCTTGATCCGGACGGTGAGGAGGTAGGGATCGGTCAGTTGCCGGGTGCCGTAGTAGACGGTGAGGGGGTGCGAGAAGCCGCGTGCAGCGGTGGTCGCCTCATTGGCAATCAACCGCACCTTCTCGATGACCTCGTAACTTAGTCTCTTCGGCTGGTATTGCCAGAGACCGATCGCTACCGTCACAACGATCCCCAGGAGGCCGATGGCAAGCCCCCAGAAGAAGCGCATATCCTCGACCAGCCAGCGCAATCCGGACACCCTGGCAAACTAGACGGGCGCACCCCGGGGGCTAGGTCTGACACGGCGGGGAAGAGGGGTGGCCTTCAACTAGGGGATCACCAACCCCAATGGCACACCGTCCTGTCGTCGGCCACGAGCCGGCTCGGTGCGCCCAAGCGGCATGCCGCGTACAAGGGGACCCAGCGGCACAGGTAGATCTGTTTGCTCGGTGGCCCCGCCGCCCCGCTCGACCCGTTGATCAACTCGGCTACGCCGTGCCGTGGGTCAGTCGCGGCGACTTTCCGCTCTCATCACTCCTCAACAGACGTTTTGCAATCGACGGGACTGCTCTCGAGGATCATCCCGAGCTCGAGAGAGGCCGGGGCAGCTTCCGGCCGGCGGACGGGACCCGCGCCGTCGGGCTTTCCGCGGACCAGGGAGTTCAGGCAGCGTGCCTCGCTCAAAGCCGAGGCGGCGTGCGGGGGCTGACCCGCGAAGGCGCGTGGAGCGGGTGACGGGAATCGAACCCGCATGGCCAGCTTGGAAGGCTGGGGCTCTACCATTGAGCTACACCCGCGGAGGTGCCCGCCCAGAGTAGCGGGCCACCGAGCCGCGGCCGCGAGGGCGCCCGAAGCGGACGCCCTCGCGGCTCACGGATCACCCGGCCTGCACCGTGAACGGCGCGGTGATCACGTCGCCGTCGGCCAGCCGGAACTGAGCCCACAGCTGGTAGACCCCGGCCGTGGGAAACTCGGCGTGGACCTCGAGCTCCGGGCCGAACGTCGTCCCCGGCAGGGCGAACAACGGTCGGCCGGCCGCGTCGGTCACCTCGGCGTGCTCGTGGGCGAAGGTCTGCCCGTCGGCCCGCATCACCACGACGTGGCCGGCCGCCGCCAGGTACGGCTGCAGGTCCTCCACCGGCCGGCCGGTCGCGGCATCGGTCAGCGTGAAGTGCAGGTCGCTCGCGCCCCCCACCTCAGGGGACCCGTCCAGCGACACCCGCACGCCGCCCACCTCGACCGCCCGCGGCCCCGCCACCAGCGCCACCGGCGCAGGAGCAGGTCCCGCGACCGTCAGCACCTGCCGCGCGTGCACGTCGGCCATCTCGCCCTGCCGCCGGAACTCCGTGTTCACGATGTACCGCCCCGCCGTCGGGAAGGTGACCGAAACGGCCAGCTCACCCGGCCGACCCGTTGGCTCCGGGTGGACGTGGGCGAACGTGCCCAGGTCCTCCCGCGTGGCGATCAGGTGCATCCACGCCTCGTGGCTGCGGGTGACGTCCTCGATCGGCTCACCGCTAGCCGCGTCCCGGAGCGAGACCACCAGTCGCGTCGGCTCGCCGGGCCGCACGTCGACCGGCAGGGAGAGCCGGACGTCGACCGAAGCGTCGGCAGCGTCGACCGGCGGCACCTCCGCGGTCATCATCACGCTCATCTCCGGCCGCATCGGCATGCCGGTGCCCTGCACCCACGCCAGCTGGCCGTTCATCCCGCGCTCGGCGAAGTCCATCCGCGACACCGCCGTCAGCCCCGCCCCCAGCGCCAGCGCGACCAGGGCCACCCCGGTCAGGTACGCGTACTGGCCCACCCGCGACCGCAGCGGCGGCCGCAGCACCTCGGCCACGGACGCCGGACGGCGGAACCGCCGCAGCCGCAGCGCGTTGGTCAGCACGCTCACCGAGCTCATCGCCATGGCGGCCGAAGCCAGCACCGGGTCCAGCAGCAGCCCGTCCCACCAGAAGAGCGCGCCGGCCGCGACCGGGATCAGCAGCAGGTTGTAGCCGAACGCCCAGCCCAGGCCCTGCTTCATCGTCGTCACCGTCCGCCGCGACAGCGCGATCGCCGAGACGATGCCCCGCAGGTCGCCACCCACCAGCGTGATGTCCGACGCCGCGATCGCGACGTCCGCACCCGTGCCGACGGCGATGCCCACGTCCGCCGCCGACAGCGCCGCGGCGTCGTTGATGCCGTCGCCGGCCATCGCGACCACGTGCCCGTCGGCCTGCAGCTCGCGCACCGTGGCCGCCTTGTCCGCCGGCAGCACCTCGGCCAGCACGTGCTCGATGCCGACCTGCTGCGCGATCGCGGCGGCGGTCGCCGCGTTGTCGCCCGTCAGCATCCACACCTGCACGCCCAGCGCCTGCAGCTGCGCGACCACCTCGGCGGACTCCGGCTTGACCGTGTCGGCCACCGCCAGCACGGCAGCCAACGGCCCGTCGATCGCGACGAACATCGGCGTCCGGCCCGCAGCGGCCTCGGCGGCGGCAGCAGAAGCCAGGCCGTCCACGGAGATCCCGCGCGCCGCCATCAGCGCCGCGTTGCCCACGTGCACGTCCCGGTCGCCGACGACCGCGTCGATCCCGTGCCCGGGCACCGCGTCGAACGAGCGCAGCGGAGGCAGGTCGAGGAAGCGCTCGGCCGCAGCGGCCACGAGAGCCTCGCCGACCGGGTGCTCGCTGCCCGTCTCCGCGGCCGCGACCAGCGCGAGGACGTCGTGCTCGTCCCAGCCCGGAGCCACCACGACAGAGGTGAGCGCGGGCTTGCCCCGCGTGATCGTGCCGGTCTTGTCCAGGACGACGGCGGTGACCCGGCGGGCGGTCTCCAGCGCGTCGCCGTCGCCGATCAGGATGCCCAGCTCGGCGGCGCGGCCGGTGCCGACCATCACCGCGGTCGGCGTGGCCAGCCCCAGGGCGCACGGGCAGGCGATGATCAGCACGGCGATGGTCGTGGTGATCGCCATCGTCATCGGGCCGAAGACCGCCCAGCCCACGAACGTCGCAAGAGCCAGCAGCAGCACGATCGGCACGAACCAGGCCGACACCCGGTCGGCCAGGCGCTGCAGCGGCACCTTGGCGCCCTGCGCGTCCTCCACCAGCCGGACGATCTGCGCCAGCGCCGTGTCCGCGCCCACCGCGGTCGCCCGCAGCACGACGGTCCCGGTGCGGTTCAGCGTCGCGCCGATGACCGTGTCGCCGACCGCCTTGTCCACCGGCAGGCTCTCGCCGGTCAGCATGCTCTCGTCGATCGCTGACGCACCGGACGTGACGACGCCGTCCACCGGCACCTTCTCGCCGGGCCGCACGCGCACCAGGTCGCCGACGACGACCTGCTCGACCGGGACGTCGACCTCCGTGCCGTCACGCAGCACCCGCGCGGTCTTCGGCGCCAGCCCGACGAGCGCCGTGATCGCCGAGGCGGTGCGCTTCTTCGCGCGACCCTCCATCCAGCGGCCGGCGAGGACCAGCGCCAGGATCACCAGCGACGTCTCGAAGTACACGTGCAGCGGCAGGCCCCACCGCTCGGCGGCCGCCGGCCAGAGCGTGACGAACGCGCTGTAGCCGTAGGCGACGAGCGTCCCGAGCGCGACCAGCGTGTTCATGTTGGTCGACCGGTGCTTCGCGGCGGTCCAGGCGGCGCGGTAGACGTCCCGCCCGGCCCAGAACTGCACGATCGTGGCGATGACGAGGATCGCCGGCATCAGCCAGTCCATCGTGTCCAGGTAGAGCGGCACGTACATCAGCACCATCAGCCCGAGGCCGACGCCGAGGGTGATCTGCCACTTCCGCTTCAGCGCGGTGAGGCGCGAGTCGTCGTCCGGTTCGGGCGGTGGCGACGGAGCCGACGGTTCCGCCACCTCCCGCCGGGGCGTCGCGGTGTAGCCGGAGCGGGCGACGGCCTCGGTCAGCTCGGCGAGGCCCACGGTCGCCGGGTCGAAGCGGACGGTGGCGACCTCGGTGGCCAGGTTGACCTCGGCGGCGACGACGCCGTCCACCCTCGACAGCGCCTTCTCCACCCGGCGCACGCACGACGCGCAGGTCATGCCGCCGATCTCGAGGGTGCAGGCGGTGGGCGGGGGAGCGGTGGTGGTCATCGGATCTCTCCTCGTCGGGGCGTGGTCCGAGCCTCGGCGGCGGATGCGAGGCTCGGACCGGGGAAATCGCCAGGTTCAGGCGCTCGCGTACGCCTCGGGGGACCAGGCGGCGAGCACCTTGGGCCGCAGCCGCGCCCCGAGCCGGCGGTAGAACCGCTGCGCGTCGGTGTTCTCCGGCTCGACACCCCAGGTGATGAGCAGCCGTTCGGGTGCCGCGACGGCGGCCAGTGCCGTCATCAGCCGCCGCCCGACCCCGCCGGAGCGGCAGCCGGGCCGGACGAAGAGGTCGTCCAGGGCGAGGACGTCGCCGCCGGTCCACAGGTGCAGACGCCGGACGGCGGAGACGTAGCCGACGGCCGCGCCGTCCCGCTCGGCGAGCAGCACGGTGACGTCGGGCCGACCGAGCAGCGTCCGCCACAGCGCCTCGTCGACGTGCACGTGCGCCGACTGGTCCTCGTGCTCGGCGATCTCGCGGACCATCGCCGCGACCTCGGGGGCGTCGTCCGGTCCGGCCGGTCGGATGGTGAGGGACATGGGGGGACTCCTTCGGAGAAGGGATCAGGAGTGCGCGTACTCGTGCGGGCGCAGGAGCATCGCCGCGGCCATCGCCGGGAGCATCAGCACGTGGCCCCAGAGCATCAGGGCGCCGTCGTCGATGAGGCCGAGGGCGAGCGGCACGAACAGCACGAGGAAGGGCAGGTACATCGCGGCGCCCATCTCGGCGATGGGCCGCCACCGGTGGCCGCGGAACCTCATCCACGCGGACATGGCCACGGTCATGTTCGTCGCCATGACCAGCGCGCCCGTGTACGGGTTCGCCATCAGCCAGGCGGCGTCGAAGGCGTCGAGCAGGAACGTCCACACCGGGTGCAGGACCACCATGCCGACGGCCATCGCGACGACCATCTCGAGGAAGTGGACCGTGAACTTCTTGGCGCTCATCCGGGAAGGCGCCGGGGTCCCGGCGGTCACGGGACGAGGGAGTAGCCGGCCTCGTCGACCGCGGCGGCGATGTCCGCCCGGTCGACCGGCGAGGTCGTGGCGACGGTGACCGTGCCGGTGGCCAGGTCGACGGTCACGGACTCCACTCCGGGGACGGCCGAGATCTCCTCGGTGACCGCGCGACGGCAGTGGTCGCAGGTCATGCCGTCGACGGTGAAGGTGGTCGAGCCGACGAACGTGCGGGGCGTGCTGGACAACATCGGGAACTCCTCAGGGTTGGTGGGGGAGCGGACTCAGTGGCCGTGCGGGCCGTGGCCGTGGCCGACCGGGGTCGCCGGCTTCCCGCCGGGGACGGCGAGCAGGGTGAGCAGGAACAGCCCCGCCAGGACGACGGCGGTGGCGGCGAAGGCGCGGCCGTATCCGTCGACCAGCCCGGCCCGGGTCGCCAGGTCCCCGGCGACCGCGGTGAGGCCGGCGACGCCGAGCGCCGCGCCGATCTCGTGGCCGGTCATCATCAGCCCGCTCGCCAGGCCCGAGCTCTGGGCCGGGACGTCGCCCATCGCGGCGACGGCGATGGCCACGAACATCGGCCCGACGCCCGCGCCGACCAGCAGGAACCCGGGAAGGACGTCGGCGGCGTACGAGGTCCCGCCGGCGTTCGCGGCCAGCAGCAGCACGCCGCCGGCCATCACGACCAGGCCACCGAGGATCAGCGGCTTCGCGCCCAGGTGCGCGATCGCGTGCGACGCCGCGGCGGCCGACAGCGTGATCGCCCCGGCCAGCGGCAGGAACTCCAGGCCGGCGACCAGCGCCGACGCCCCGACCACCGCCTGCAGGTACAGCGACGACAGGAAGATCGCGCCGACCACGACACCGGTGACGCCGGCCATCACCGCCGAGGCGGAGACCAGCGACCTGACGCGCCAGGTGGCCGGCGGCACCAGCGGGTCGGCCACCCGCCGCTCGAGCCGGGCGAAGGCGGTCAGCAGCACCGCGGCGACGGCCAGGGCGATCCAGGTGCGCGGCGCCGTCCACCCGGCCGAGCGGGTGGCCTCGATGCCGAACACCAGCGCCAGCAGTCCGCCGACCAGCGTGACCGCGCCCGGCAGGTCCAGCCGGCGCAGCGTGCCGGTCGGGGTGCCTCGGGTGACGGTGCGCAGCGTCCCGAGGACGACGGCGATCCCGATCGGCACGTTGATGAAGAAGACGGCCCGCCAGTCGAACGCACTGGTCAGCGCTCCGCCGAAGAGCACGCCGGCGGCGATGCCGAGGCTGCCGACGGTGCCCCAGACGGCCAGTGCGGTCTGCCGCTGCTTGCCGGCGTAGGCGGTCATGATGATCGACAGCGCCGCCGGGGTGAGCAGCGCGGCGCCGGCGCCCTGGGCGGCCCGCGAGACGATGAGCATCCACGGGGCCTGCGCGAGCGCGCTGGCCAGGGACGCGGCGGTGAACAGCCCGACCCCGGCGAGGAACGCGCGGCGCCGGTCGAGCACGTCGGCGATGCGGCCGCCGAGCAGCAGCAGGCCACCGGAGAGCAGCACGTAGGCGCTGACCGTCCACTGGTAGTCCGCGGCGGACAGGTGCAGGCCGCGGCTGATCGACGGCAGGGCGACGTTCACGACCGAGACGTCGAGGATCACCATGACCTGGGCGGCGATCATCAGCGCGAAGACGGTCCACGGGCGGCGCGGCTCGTCGGTGGGCGGGTGGTGTGCGGGGGAGACGGCGGAGTGGGCCGACATCGGTCCTCCTCGGGAGCAGTGGTGGGTTCGCCGCCACGCTCGCCGCCGGCGGGATCGCTCACGCCGGGGAAATCGCCAGGTTTCGTTCCTCCGCCTCGGTACGGTCTGGCCGTGCTGGCCGGACGCGACCCCGAGCGCGCGGCGATCGCCGCGGCGGTCGACGCCGCCCGGGCGGGACGGGGTGCGGCGCTCGTCGTCCGCGGGGTCGCCGGCTCCGGCAAGACGACCCTGCTCGGCGAGGCGCTGGCCGCCGTCGAGGACCTGACCGTGCTGCGCACCTCCGGCGTGGAGTCCGAATCGCCGCTGGCCTTCGCCGCCCTGCAGCGGCTGCTGTGGCCGCTGCGCGGCCGGCTCGAGGCGCTGCCGGCTCCGCAGCGGGCGGCGCTGCGCGCCGCGCTCGGCGAGGCCGACGGCGAGGGCGACCGGTTCCTCGCCTTCCTCGGCACGCTGAGCCTCCTCGCCGACGCCGCCGAGGAGCGCCCGCTGCTGGCCGTCGTCGACGACGCGCACTGGCTGGACGACGCCTCCTCCGCGGCGCTGTTGTTCGTCGCCCGGCGGTTGCAGGCCGAGCGGGTGGGGCTGCTGTTCGCCGCCCGGGACGGCGACGTCCGCCGCTTCGAGGCCGACGACCTGCCGACCGTCGTCCTGGGCGGGGTGACCGGCCCGGACGCCGACGCGCTGCTCTCCGCCCGCGGTGCCGTCGACCCGGCCGTGCGCGACGCGCTGGTCGCGAACACCGGGGGCAACCCGCTGGCCCTGGTCGAGCTGGCCGGCGTGCTCACCGCCGGGCAGCTGGCCGGCACCGAGCCGCTTCCCAGCCCGCTGCCGCTGACCGGGGGAGTGGAGCGCGGGTTCCTCGAGCGCCACCGGCGGCTGCCCGAAGCGGCGCGGCGGTTCCTGGTGGTGGCCGCCGCCGACGACACCGGCCGGCTGACCGTCGTCCGCGACGCCGCCGAGGCGCTCGACGCGGGCGACGACGCCCTGGACGCGGTGGAGCGGGCCGGGCTCCTGCGGGTGGACGGCGACGCCCTGTCGATGTACCACCCGCTGGTGCGCTCGGCCGTCTACCGGGCGGCGACCAGCGCGCAGCGGCGGGCCGCGCACCGGGCGCTCGCCGACGTCCTCGGGTCCGACGCCGACCGGCGCGCGTGGCACCTGGCGGCCGCCGCCGACCGCCCGGACGAGACGGTCGTCGCCGCCCTGGACGGGGTCGCCGAGCGGGCCGCCGCCCGGGGCGGGCACGAGGCAGCGGCCGCGGCCTGGGCACGGGCCGCCGAGCTCACCTCCGGCGGCGAGGAGCGCGGCCGGCGGCTGTACCTCGCCGCGTCGTCGTCCTGGCTGGGCGCGCACCCCTCGCGGGCGATCGCGCTGGCCGACGCGGCCACCGCCCTGGTGACCGATCCGCTGCTGCGGGCGCGGCTGCTCCTGCTGCAGGGGACGGTCCTGTGGAACACCCGCTCGCTGGACGAGGGGTACGACCTCGTCCTGCAGGCCGCGGAGGTCGTCACCGGCACCGACGAGGCGATGGCGCGGCAGATGGCCATGCTCGCGGCGTCGCTGTCGGCGTTCGGGGCCCGGTCGCCGCGCACCTTCGACCCGGTCCCGCTGGTGCCGCAGCCCCCGCCGGACGCGCCGGCCGTGCACCAGGTCGCGTTCCACCTCATGCACGGGTTCCACGCGCTGGCCCACCGGGATCCCGCAGCCGCCGCGCAGGCCTTCCGCTGCGCGTTCGCACTGACCGACGCGCAGCCGCTCGAGGGCGACCACGTGCTCCAGCCCAACCTGGCCATCGCCGCCTGGGTGATAGACGACGACGAGCGCAGCCTGCGGCTGCACGAGGACCAGCTCGTCGCCGCGCGCCGCGCCGGTGCCCTCACCATGGTCGAGCACGCGCTGACCCGCGGCTTCCTGTCCCGCCTCGCGACCGGCTCGTGGACGACGGCGGTGGCGGCCGCGGCGGAGGCGCTGTCGCTCATGGCCGGAGCCGGGCAGACGGTCCTGACGACGCTGCCGGCCGTCCAGCTCGCCCTGGTCGGCGCCCTCCGCGGGGAGGACGACGCCGACCGCCGGCTGGCCGAGGCCGCCGAGCTCCGCGAGGCGCACCCCTTCGGCGTCACGGACGGGCAGGTCGTGGGCATGCTCCACTGGGGACGCGGCCTGCGCGCGGCGGCGCAGCCGGCGACCGCGCTGCACCACTACGAGCACATCGGGCTGCCGCTGATCCGCCGCCTGGCCGCCCTCGACGTGTTCGACGCCGCCTTCCGGGCCGGTCGCGGCGACGTCCTCCGCGCCTGGGTCGAGGAGCTGGACGACTTCGCGGAGGGCACGGGCACGCCGAGCGCGGTCGCCGTCGTCGAGCACGGCCGCGCCCTGCTGGGCGACGGCGACGACGCCGACCAGCACTTCCAGCGGGCGCTCGCCGCCCACGCACGATCGCCGCGCGTGCCCGACCGCGCCCGCACCGAGCTGGCCTACGGCGAGTTCCTCCGCCGCAACCGCCGCCGGGTCGACGCGCGCGAGCACCTGCGGACGGCGCTCACCCTCTTCGAGGAGCTCGGCGCCACGCCGTGGGCCGAGCGCGCGGCGCAGGAGCTGCGCGCCTCCGGCGAGACCGCGCGCCGCCGCGACGTCTCGACCGCCACCGACCTCACCGCGCAGGAACGCCAGGTGGCCGGGCTGGTCCGGCAGGGCCTGTCCAACCGGGACGCCGCCGCGCAGCTGTTCGTCAGCCCGCGCACCGTCGACTTCCACCTGCGCAACGTCTTCAGCAAGCTCGGCGTCGCCTCTCGGGCGGAGCTCATCGCGCTCCCGCTGGAGCTCTGAGAACCTGGCGGTTCTCCCGGCGTGAGCCGGGCGGCGCGTTCCTAGCGTCCTCGGCATGACCTCCGACGTGATCGTGATCGGCGCCGGCCAGGCCGGCCTCGCCCTCGGGCACTCCCTGGCCGCCCGCGGCGCCGACTTCCTGCTGCTCGACGCCGGCGCCGAGATCGGCTCGTCGTGGCGCAACCGGTGGGACTCGCTGCGGCTGTTCAGCCCCGCCCGGTACGACTCGCTGCCCGGCCTGCCGTTCCCGGCGCCGGCCGACACCCATCCCACCAAGGACGACGTCGCGGACTACCTGGCCGCCTACGCCCGGCACTTCCGGCTGCCGGTGCGGCTCCACAGCCCCGTCACCCGGCTGCACCGCGAGGACGACGGCACCTTCGCCGCCACCACGCCGACCGGGACGCTGCACGCCCGGCAGGTCGTCGTCGCCACCGGTCCTTTCCAGACGCCGTCCGTCCCCGCGATCGCCTCCGACCTCGACCCCCTGGTGCCGCAGCTGCACAGCGCGGAGTACCGCAACCCCGCCCAGCTGCTCGCCGGCAGCCGCGTGCTGGTCGTCGGCGCGGCCAACTCCGGTCTGCAGATCGCCGACGAGCTCGCCGACTCGTGCTCGGTGACCGTGGCGGTCGGCTCGACGCCGAGGGAGCTGCCCCAGCGGGTGCTCGGCCGCGACCTCTTCTTCTGGCTGACCCGCTCGGGGTTCTTCACCGTGCCGGCCGAGAGCCGCTTCGCCCGCCGGCTGCGGGCCCGCGGCGACCTGGTCATCGGCACCCGCAGCAGCCGGCTGCGCCGCAGAGGGATCGGCTTCCGTCCCCGCCTCACCGGCGTCACCGGGCGGACGGCGCGCTTCGCCGACGGCACGTCCGCCGAGGTGGACGCCGTCGTGTGGGCCACCGGGTTCCGCACCGACCACTCGTGGCTGCACGTGCCGGGCGTGGTCGAGGACGGCGCCGTCCGCCACCGGGCCGGCGTCACGGACGTGCCCGGCCTGTACTTCCTCGGGCTGCCCTGGCAGACCAGCCGCGGCTCGGCGCTGCTCGGCTTCGTCGGCCGGGACGCGGAGGCGCTGGACCGCCGCATGGCGGCGGACTCCGCGCGGATGCCGGCAGGAGCAGTCCGGTGACCGCGGTGCGGGACCTCGTCGGCGGCTACGCGCGCACCGTCCTGGTGCCGCTGATCGGCCTGGTCGCGGTGCCCGCCGGGTGGACGCTCGGTGCGGCCGAGGGCTGGCCGCTCGCGTCCGCCGCGGTGGCCGCCGTGAGCGCGATCAGCGCCGCGTGGCTGCACCTGCAGGGCTGGCCGCGGCCGCTGGTGCACCTGGTGACCTGGGCGGCGCCGGCCGCCCTGCTGGCCCCGCTGGCAGCGATCGGCCAGCTGTCCGCCGACGGGCTGACCCTGTGGGGACCGGTGGCCGTCGTCCTGGCGGTGTGCCTGGCGACGACCGGCCGCGCCGGGAAGGCGGCGTAGCCGTGCGCGCGCCCCTGCTCTGGGGCGCCGTCCTCGGCGTCGTCCAGGCGGCCTCCCCGCTGGCGTTCCCCTGGCTGCGCCCCGACACCGTCTACGCGCTGGGTCTCGCCCTGATCGCCGCCGTCTACATCGGGTTCGCCGTCGCCGACGGACGCCCGCACGTCCTGGCCGTGGAGGTGGTCGTCGCCGCGGTCTTCGTCGTCCTGGCCGCGGTCGCGCTGGCGGCCACCCCGTGGCTGCTCGTGGCCGGTCTGGCCGGTCACGGCCTCAAGGACACCTGGCAGCACCGGACCGGCTTCGTGGCCGGCACCCGCTGGTGGCCGCCGTTCTGCGCCGCCGTCGACTGGGTCGCCGCGGCGCTCGTGGCGATCGCGCTGGGCACCGGCGCCGGGCTCTCCTGAGGCGCTCGCGCCGCCGCGGGCGAGGGTGGCCGGTTCACCGGACGGCGGCCGTCCCCAGGATCTGCGGGCGGGTCGGCATCGGCGGGCCGGCCTCCGGGAAGGCGAAGCGCTCCAGCCGCTCGACGGTGAAGCCGGCCGCCTCGATCGACGCGAGGGTGTCGCGTGCGGTGTGGCAGCCAGCCCCGAACGACGGCCACACGGTCGCGTCGAGCGCCCGCTGCACCCGCGCATGCCCCGGGCGCTCCGACCGCACGTGCTCCCAGAAGTGCAGCCGCCCTCCCGGCCGCAGCACCCGGCGCACCTCGCGCAGCGCCGCCGCCTGGTCGGGCACGCTGCACAGCACCAGCGACACCACGGCCGCGTCGAACGCGCCGGAGTCGCAGGGCAGGGCGTCGGCCGTCCCGTCCACCACGGTCACCGGCACCGGCGCGGAGCCGGCGGCCTCTGCAGCCGGCGCGCGCAACCGCGCCTCCGGCTCCACCCCCAGCACCGACGCCACGCCCGCCGGGTAGTGCGCGAAGTTCGTCCCGGTCCCTGCGCCGATCTCCACCACCCGGCCGGTCACCCCCGCCAGCAGGCGGTCCCTGATCGCCGCCGTCCCGTTGCGCTCGGCCGAGGCCGCCAGCCGCGCCCAGAACCGCGCGAACACCGGGTGCGAGACCGTCGTCCCCACGCCGTCCCCCTCACTCGTGCACGAGGCGCGCGGCCTCAGCAGCCACCAGGCGCATGCCGATCTCCTCGGCCACCTCCCGCGCCGCGGCGGCCTCCGCGGCCGCGGCGGCCCGTTCGCCTCGACCGACGTGCACCCGCGCCAGCGCCAGCCGGCCCTTCGCCAGCGCCGGCCGCAGCCCCAGCGCGGCGGCCACCTCGATCCCCGCACGCAGGTGGGCCTCCGCGTTCTCCAGGCGCCCCGCCGCCGCCTCCGCCTGCCCGAGGTAGACAACCACCGGCCCCAGCGCCCCGATGCCCCCGTGCACCGCCAGGTGGTCGGCGAACGGCAGCAGCCGGTCGGCGATCGCCGCCGGCACCGCGGGATCGAGCCCGACCGACCCGGCCAGCGACGCGGCCACCACCGCCTGCCAGCAGGTGATCGACAGCGCGTCCCACTGCTGCGGGTACGCCGCGAACCCGTCCTCGGCCGCCATCGCCGCGGCAGCCGCGGCCGGCTGCCCCGCCTGCAGCAGCGCCAGCGCCGTGATCAGCACCGTCCCGCCGGTCGGCGCGACCTCGACGGCCTCGGCCGGCAGCTCGGCGAGCCGCTCGGGCAGGCACCCCTGGTCGATCCACACGAACGACCGCATGACGAGGTCCTGGCGGGCCTGCGCGTACAGCTGGGTCTGCTGCGTCAGCGCCCACGACCGGTCGATCAGCTCCACCGCCACCTCGAAGTCCCCGTGCAGCAGCGCCCGTGCCGCCTGGAGGCTGATCAGCTGCGACTGCGCCAGCGTCAGCCCCGCGCGCTCGGCGACCTCCCACGCCCGGGCGAGGTCCTCCCCGTCGCCCTCCGTGTCACCCAGCACCAACCGCGCCACCGCCCGGCGGGCCAGCGCCAGCACGGTCACCGCGGGCTGTGCAGCCGCGTCCACCAGGGCGAGCAGTTCGTCGGCCGCCGCGAACAGCTCTTCCTCGTGCCCCGGCAGCCAGGCCGCGGCCAGCCGGCCCACCAGCGCCCGCTCCAGCAGGTCGGGCCGCCGGGTCGACCGCGCGAGGGCCACGGCCTGCTCCGACTCGCGCAGCGCCCGGCCGCGGTCCGGCCCGTAGTGGGTGTACAGCGCGAGCGCGGAGAGCGCCCGCACCCGGGTGTCCTCGTCGCCGGCCGCCAGTACCAGCCGCTCCAGCAGGCCGACCAGCCGCTCCGGGTACGTCTCGTACTCGACCGGGAACCACAGCCCGCCGGTGGTGGCCAGCTGGTCGGCCGCGGTCGCCGCCGTGGCGGTGTCGCCGCGCGCCAGCGCCGCCTCGATGGCGTCGCTCAGCAGCCGCTGCGCCGCGGCCCACGAGCCCGCCCGCGTCAGGGACGTCCCCGCCTGCAGCAGCAGGTCCTGCCGCAGCGCAGGCAGCTCACCGGCCTCCAGCGCCCGCTCCCACCACCGCGCCGCCGTCTCGTGCGCGTGCTCGGCACCCGCCCGGGTGGCCGCCGCCGCGCAGGCCGCCACCGTGTCCGGGACGTCGGTGAACGGGCGGCCGGCCACCAGGTGGTGCGCCCGCTCGAACGCGTCCGCCGTCGCCGGCAGTGCCGCCGCCAGCCGGGCGTGCAGCCGCGCCCGCCGCAGCTCCGACAGCTCGGCCAGCAGCGTGTCGCGCACCAGCGCGTGCGCGAACGCCAGCCGGCCCGGCGCTGCCGGGCGCACCAGGTCGGCGGCCTCGGCGGCGTCCAGCGCGTCGAGCAGCGCGTCGTCGTCCTGCCCCGAGGCACGCTGCAGCAGCCCGACGTCGAACCGCTGCCCGGCCGCGGCCGCCAGCTGCAGCACCGCCCGCGCGCCCTCCGGCAGCCGGGCCAGCCGGCGGTCGACGACGTCGCGCACGCCCGGCGGCACCACCTCCTCGTCGGCCGCGACCCGGGCCAGCTCGGTGGCGAAGAAGGGGTTGCCGCCCGACCGCTCGTGCAGCTCGGCCGCCGCCCGCTCGTCGAGCCCACCGGCCACCCGTTGCACCAGGCGGGCGGTGTCGGCCGCGCCCAGCGGGCCGAGCGTCAGCTGGGCGAACCCCGCCGTCCGGGCCAGCGTCGCCCGCACCCGCGCCAGCCCCGGGTCGCGGACGTCGGTCCGGCAGGTGCCGACGACGGCGACCGGCCCGTGCTGCAGCTCCACCGCCAGGAACGCCAGCAGCCGCAGCGACGCCGGGTCGGCCCAGTGCAGGTCGTCGACCACCACGACCACGGGCGCCCGCGCCGACGCCGTCACCAGCGCGGTGAGCACCCGCTCGAACGCGGCGAAGGCGCCGTCCTCGGGGCCGGTGAGCTCCTCGCCCAGCGCGGCGAGCACCTGCCGCCACGGCCACAGGGCGGGGGAGTCGTCGTCCTCGTGGCACCGCCCCCACACGGCTCCGGGCAGCTCGGCCGCCAGCCGGCTCTTGCCGATGCCCGGCTCCCCGTCGAGCAGCACGAACCGCGGCCCGCTGCGCGGCAGACCGGCCACCAGCTCGCGCAGGACGGCGAGCTCCCGCGCGCGGCCCACCAGCGGCGGGCGGGCGTCGGCGACGGTCACCGGTTCCGGCGCCGGCTCGCCGCCCAGCGCCCGCGCCTGCGCCGCCCGCAGCGCCGGGCCGGGGGAGACCCCGAGCTCCGCGTCGAGCAGCCGGTGGACGTCGGCGTAGCGGGCCAGCGCGTCGGCGGTCCGGCCGGCCGCGACCAGCGCGTCGACCAGCAGCACCCACGGCCGCTCCCGCAGCGGCTGCTCGGCGACCAGCGCCTCGGCGTCGGCCGCCGCCTCGGCCGCGCGGCCCAGCTCCAGCAGCGCCGCCAGCCGGTCCTCCCGGCAGGTCAGCCGCAGGTCCTCGAGGCGGTCCCGGGTGCGGACGGCGAACTCGCGGTCACCGGCGTCCTCCAGCGCCACCGGGCCGCGCCACAGCGCCAGCGCCTCCTCGGCCGCGGCCAGCGCGCCGGCGGCGTCCCCGGCGGCCAGCCGGTCGCGGGCGGCCGCGGCCAGCGCGGCGAAGCGCCCGGCGTCCACGGCGTCCGGCACGACGGCGAGCCGGTAGCCGGCCGGGGTGCGCAGCAGCAGCCGCGGCGGCTCGCCGGCCGCCCGCCCGGGCTCGAGCACCCGGCGCAGCCGCGAGACGTAGGTGTGCAGCGACGCCTCCGGGTCGGCCGGCGGCGTGTCGCCCCACAGCTCCTCGAGGATGCGGTCGAGGGAAACCGACCGGTCGGCCTCGGTGAGCAGCAGCCCCAGCAGGACGCGCTGCAGCGGGCTGCCGAGGTCCAGCGGCGGGCTCTGCGGGAACGGGCGCGCGTCGACGGTGCCGAGCACGCCGAACAGCACCCTGCGTCTCCTCCCCGCTGACCTGCGCGTTCAGCCCGCGTCCAGCGGCGCTCGGGTCAGGGTCGCGCCGCGTCGAGGAGGCGTCAAGGCACCCCGCGCACGGTGCTGCCGACACAAGCACCGACCCGAGGAGGACCCCGTGTCCCGCATCCTGTTCACCACCATGCCGATGGCCGGCCACCTGCGCCCCGGCCTGCCGATCGCGAAGGCGCTGCTCGCCGCCGGGCACGAGGTCGCCTGGTACAGCGGCGCCAACTACGAGGCCGAGATCGCCCGCACCGGCGCCCGCATCTACCGGATGGCCGCCGAGCTGGACTTCGACGACGCCCTCGCCGACGAGCGCGCCGGCACCGCCGGCCGCAAGCCGGGCCTGGCCACGCTCAAGCGCGCCATGATCGACCTGTTCATCAACCCCGTCCCCGACTGGGTCGCGGACATCGACGCCGTCCTCGACGACTTCCGGCCCGACGTCGTCGTCGCCGAGCAGGGCTTCATGGCCGGCCCCTTCGCCGGGCAGCGCCGCGGCATCCCCAGCGTCGTCTTCTCCGTCTCCCCGCTCGGCCTCACCAGCGTCGACGCCCCGCCGTTCGGCACCGGCCTGCAGCCGGGCTCGCGGCTGCGCAACCGCACCCTGAACTGGGCGCTGCGCACCGTCGTCCTCGCCGGCCCGCAGCGCGCCGCCGAGCAGGCGCTGGCCCGGCTCGGCCTGCCGCCGCGCACCTCCTACTTCATGGACTGGGGCTCGGAGGTCGCCTCCCGCTACCTGGTGCCGAGCGTGCCGCAGCTCGAGTACCCGCGGTCGGACCTGCCCGCGCACGTCGAGTTCGTCGGCGCCTTCCTGCCCGACCCGCAGCCGGGGTGGGAGCGGCCCGGGTGGTGGGACGACGTCCTGGCCGCCAGGGCGAGCGGCCGCCCGGTCGTGCTGGTCACCCAGGGCACCATCGCCACCGACCCGGCCAACCTGATCCTGCCGACGATCGAGGGGCTGGCCGGCCGCGAGCCGCTGGTCGTCGTCACCACCGTCCGCGAGGACCCCGACGCCGTCCTCCCGCCCGACCGGCGGCCGGCCAACCTCCGGATGACCCGGTTCCTGCCGCACGGCGAGGTCATGCACCTGACCGACGTCTTCGTCACCAACGGCGGCTACGGCGGCGTGCAGACCGCGCTGGCGCACGGCGTGCCGGTCGTCATCGCCGGCACCACCGAGGACAAGGCCGAGGTCTCGGCCCGGATCACCTGGGCCGGCGTCGGGGTCGCGCTGGGCACCGACACCCCGTCGGCGGCGCAGGTCCGCACGGCCGTGGCCGACGTCCTCGCCACCCCCTCCTACCGCGCCCGGGCCCGGCAGCTGCAGGAGGCCTACGCCGCCCACCCCGGCGCGCGGCGGGCCGCCGAGGCCGTGCTGGAGGTGGCGGGCGCCGTCCAGCCGGTCGGCTGACCGCGCCGCGATCCGCCCCACCGGGGCCCCGCGAGCGCGATGGTGTGCAGGTGACCGACGTGGTCCCCGGTGAAGAAGCCGCCGGGCAGCGCGGTCCCGCCCCGGCCCGGGCGGTGACCCCGCTGCGCGCCGGCGTCGCGCTGGCGGCCCTCGGCGTCGTCTACGGCGACATCGGCACCAGCCCGCTGTACGCGATGCGCTCGGTGTTCTCCATCGGCGACGGCGCCGTGCGGCCGACGCCGGGCGACGTCTACGGCGTCGTCTCGATGGTGTTCTGGTCGATCACGCTGGTGGTGTCGGTCAAGTACGTCGTCGTCGTGCTGCGGGCCGACGACCGCGGCGAGGGCGGCGTCCTGGCGCTGGCCGGCCTCGTGCGGCGGGCGCTGGCCGGCGCGTCCCGGCGCCGGCGGGCGGCGGTCATGGCGCTCGGGGTGGCCGGCGCCGCGCTGTTCTTCGGCGACAGCACCATCACCCCGGCCATCTCGGTGCTGTCCGCCGTCGAGGGCCTGGAGGTCAGCTCGCCCGGCCTGGCGCACGTCGTCGTGCCGGTCGCCGTCGTCGTCCTGACGCTGCTGTTCGCCGTGCAGCGGTGGGGCACGCACCGGGTGGGCACCGCGTTCGGCCCGGTGATGCTGGTCTGGTTCGCCGCCCTCGGCGTGGCCGGGCTGGTGGAGGTGGTGGCCCGCCCCGGCATCCTGCGCGGGCTGTCGCCGACCTACGCCCTCGGGTTCGTGGTGGCCCACCCGGGGACGGCGGTCGTCGCGATGGGCGCGGTGGTGCTGGCCATCACCGGCGCCGAGGCCCTCTACGCCGACATGGGGCAGTTCGGGCGGCCGGCGATCCGCCGGGCGTGGTTCGCGGTGGTCTTCCCCGCGCTGACGCTCAACTACCTGGCGCAGGGCTCGCTGGTGCTGCGCGACCCCGCCGCCCGGGCCAACCCGTTCTTCCTGCTGCTGCCCTCCTGGGCGCAGTTGCCCATGGTCGTGCTGGCCACCGCGGCCACGGTGATCGCCGCGCAGGCGGTGATCGCGGGCGCCTTCTCGGTGTCGCGGCAGGCGGTGGCGCTGGGCTACCTGCCGCCGCTGCGGATCCGGCACACCTCGGCGTCGGAGGAGGGGCAGGTCTACGTCCCCGGCGTCAACTGGGGGCTGTTCGCCGCGGTGCTCACCGTGACGCTGGTCTTCCGGGCCTCCGACCGGCTGGCCACCGCGTACGGCGTCGCGGTCACCGGCACCTTCCTCATCACGACCGGGCTCCTCCTGGTCGTGGCGCGGCGGCGTTGGCGCTGGCCGACCTGGCGGCTCGTGGCGTTCGGGGTCGTCGTCGGCACCGTGGAGCTCACCTACTTCGGCGCCAACCTCACGAAGGTCACCCACGGCGGGTGGCTGACGCTGCTGGTGGCCGCCGTCGTCTTCACCGTGATGACGACGTGGCACCGCGGCCGGGAGCTGGTCACCGCGCAGCGGACCGCGCTCGAGGGGTCGCTGTCGGACTTCCTCCACGAGGTGCGCGCCGGGACGGTGCTGCGGGTCCCGGGCACCGCCGTGTTCCCGCACGCGACCGAGGGCACGGTCCCGCTGGCGCTGCGCGCCAACCTGCGGCACAACCACGTGCTGCACGAGCGCGTCGTCGTCCTGACCGGGCGGACGGCGACCGTCGCGCACGTCCCGTGGTCGGACCGGTTCACCGTCTCCCACCTCGGCGAGGGGATCGTGCACGTGACGGCCGACTTCGGCTTCGCCGACCGCCACGACCTCCCCGCGCTGCTCCGCCGGGCGACGGCACGGGAGGACGGCGGGGCGCCCGTGGACCCGGACGGCGTCTCGTGGTTCCTCTCGCGGATCACCCTGCGGCGCACCCGCCGCCCCGGCCTGGGCGCCTGGCGCACGGGGCTGTTCGTCGTCCTCGCGCGCAACGCCGCGAGTCCGGCCGAGGCGCTGCACCTGCCGGAGGAGCGGACCGTCGTCATGGGCGCCCAGGTCGACATCTGAGCCGGCGCCGACCGATACGGTCCGGCAGGTGACCGAGTGGCTGGACGCGACGGCGCAGGCGGAGCTGGTGCGCACCGGGCAGGCGAGCCCGGCCGAGCTCGTCGAGGCGGCGATCGCCCGCATCGAGAAGGTGGATCCGCAGCTCGACGCGGTGGTCCGCGACCGCTTCGACGCCGCCCGGGCCGAGGCGGCCGGCGAGCTCCCCGACGGCCCGTTCCGCGGGGTGCCGATCCTGCTCAAGGACCTCGGCTGCCACGTGGCGGGGGAGGAGACCCGCTACGGGACGTCGTTCCTCGCCGGGGTCCGCTGGCCGGGTGACAGCTACCTGGCCCGGCTCTTCCGCGAGGCCGGTTTCGTCGCCGTGGGGCGGACCGCCGTGCCGGAGCTCGGCACCACGGTGACCACTGAGCCGGCCTGGCACGCCCCGGCCCGCAACCCGTGGAACCCGGCGCACTCCACCGGGGGCAGCAGCGGCGGGTCGGCGGCCGCGGTCGCCGCCGGCCTGGTGCCGGTCGCGCACGCCAACGACGGCGGCGGGTCGATCCGGATCCCCGCCGCGCTGTGCGGCCTGGTCGGCCTCAAGCCCACCCGCGCGCGGGTCAGCCAGGGGCCGGAGATCGGCGAGTCGTGGGCCGGCGCCACCATCGACGGCGTCGTCACCCGCACCGTCCGCGACACCGCCGCCGTCCTCGACCGGATCGGCCGGCCGATGCCCGGCGACCCGTACGTCGCCCCGCCGCTGCCGCGCCCGCTGGCCGAGGAGGTCGGCGCCCCGGTCGGCCGGCTGCGCGTCGCCCTGCTCGACGCCGACCCGGGGGAGCAGTACCTCGACGACCCCGCCTGCCGGACGGCGGTGGAGGCCACCGGCCGCCTGCTGGAGGAGCTCGGCTGCGCGGTGGAGCCCGGTTCGCCGGACGGCATGTTCGACCCGCTGTTCCCGCGCTTCTTCACCACCACGATCGCCGCCGACACCGCGCTGACGATCTCGGCGTTCGAGCGGTTCACCCTCGGCCGGGAGATCGCCGACGAGGAGCTCGAGCCGCGCAACGTGACCTACCGGGCCGTCGGCCGCAAGCTCGGTGCCGAGGACTACCTGGGCGCCCGGATGTGGCTCGGCTCGTGGTCCCGGCGGGTGGCGGCGTTCTGGGCGCCGCCGGACCTGGGCGGCCGCGGGTTCGACCTGCTGGTGACGCCGACCGTCGGCGCGCCGCCGCCGGAGCTCGGCTGGTTCACCGCCGAGGGCCCGGAGGCCGAGGGGCGCCGGATCAACAGCTTCATCCCGTACACCGCGCAGTTCAACGTCACCGGTCAGCCGGCGGTCAGCCTGCCGCTGGCGGAGACCGACGACGGCCTGCCCGTCGGCGTGCAGCTGGTCGCCGCCGCCGGCCGGGAGGACCTCCTGGTGCGGGTGGCGGCCGCGCTGGAGGAGGCGTCGCCCTGGGCCGGACGGCGCCCGGCGGTGCACGCCTAGACTCGCGGGGGCCACGGGGTGTGGCGCAGTTTGGTAGCGCACCCGCTTTGGGAGCGGGGGGCCGTGGGTTCAAATCCCGCCACCCCGACGCGACGCTCCGCGACGTCTCTAGACTCGTGGGCCGACCCGGCGCCGTCCGCCCTGACCGGTGCCCACCCCCGCAGAACGTCTACCGAGGAGCACTGCCGCTGTGAAGAGCACCATCGAGGAACTGGGCCCCACGCGGGTCCGGATGGCGATCGAGGTGCCGTGGGGCGACCTGGACCACGCCTTCGGTGAGGTCTACAAGGAGCTGAAGAAGCAGGTCCGGGTGCCCGGCTTCCGCCCCGGCAAGGTCCCGAACAAGGTGCTCGACCAGCGGGTCGGCCGCCCGCTCGTGCTCGAGCAGGTCGTGCAGCACGCGATCCCCGAGGTGTACTCCGAGGTCGTCCGCGAGAACCAGGTCCGCGTCATCGGTCAGCCCGACATCGAGGTGACCCGCCTCGACGACAACGACACCCTGGCCTTCACCGCCGAGGTCGACGTCGCGCCGAAGCTGGAGCTCCCCGCCCTCGACGACCTGAAGGTCACCGTCGACGACGTCGAGGTCACCGACGAGGAGATCGACCAGCAGGTGGACGTCATGCGCGAGCGGTTCGCCATGCTCACCGGCGTCGAGCGCGCGGCCGAGGACGGCGACTTCGTCTCCATCGACCTCGAGGCGAAGCTCGACGGCGAGGTGCTCGAGGACGGCTCGACCACGGGCATGTCCTACGAGGTCGGCACGGGCAGCCTGATGGCCGGTCTCGACGAGGCCGTCCGCGGCCTGTCCGCCGACGAGTCGACGACCTTCAGCACCCCGCTGCTGTCCGGCCCCCACGCCGGCCACCAGGCCGACGTCACCGTCACCGTCCGCTCGGTCAAGGCCAAGGAGCTGCCCGAGCTCGACGACGACTTCGCCTCCACCGCCAGCGAGTTCGACACCCTCGAGGAGCTGCGCGACGACGTGCGCCAGCGGCTGCAGCGGGTGAAGACGATGCAGCAGGGGGCGCAGGCCCGCGACAAGCTGGTCGAGCACCTGATCGAGACCGTCGAGGTGCCGATCCCCGAGAACCTGGTCGACCGCGAGGTCGAGTGGCGCGCCAACGCGCTGGGCCAGGAGCTCGCCCAGGCCGGCATGGACTGGGACGCCTACCTGTCGGCGGCCGGCGTCGAGAGCCGCGAGGCCTACGACGAGGACGCCCGCAAGAACGTCGTCGACGCGGTCAAGACGCAGTTCATCCTCGACGCGATCGCCGACGCCCGTGAGGTCACCGTCGACAACGACGACCTCTCGGCGCAGATCGTGGCCCAGGCCCAGCGCAACCGGGTGAGCCCCGAGCAGTACGCCCAGCAGCTGCAGCAGGGCGGCAACATCGCCGAGTTCGTCGCCGACGTCCGCCGCACCAAGGCGCTGGCCCAGCTGCTGGAGCAGACGACGATCACCGACGAGTCGGGCAACGTCGTCGACCTCGAGGCGCTGCGCCCGCAGACCGTCCAGGCGCCGGCCTCCGAGCCGGTTGTCGAGTCCGAGGAGCCCGGCGACGAGGCCGAGATCGCCGACGCCGAGGCCGCCACCGAGGAGGCCGTCGAGGCCGACGTCGTCACCGCCGACGAGGAGACCGGGGACACCGCCAAGGCCTGAGCCCCGGCGCTCGATCCGGTACGACGCCGTCCTCCCTTTCCGCA
Organism: Blastococcus sp. SYSU D00669; assembly: GCF_054050715.1. Lineage (NCBI taxonomy): Bacteria > Bacillati > Actinomycetota > Actinomycetes > Geodermatophilales > Geodermatophilaceae > Blastococcus > Blastococcus sp. SYSU D00669. Next base: position 165,107 of record NZ_JBJGZV010000002.1, on the reverse strand, counting down.
GGGAGGGCGGCGTCGTCGCGTCCGCGGGGGACATCGCTGCGCTCACGGCGAACACCGGCCCGCGGAGGACTGCCGCCGCCGGTGCGCGCGTTAGGGTCGACGTGACTCAGGCGAAACCCGGCGGGTACCGCCCGCCGGAGGCCCCGGAGGGGCCCGGCACCACTCGCCAGTCCGACCGCGCAACAGTCCTACGGAGGTCATTCCACCCGTGAGCACCGACCCGATCCCGGCGGGCGCGCCCCTGATGCGTGCCGCCGCCGGAGGGATGAATCTCAACGACTCGGTCTACGAGCGTCTCCTGCGCGAGCGGATCATCTTCCTCGGCAGCCAGGTCGACGACGTCATCGCCAACCAGCTGGCCGCGCAGATGCTGCTGCTGTCGGCCGAGGACCCCAAGCGGGACATCCACCTCTACATCAACTCGCCCGGCGGCTCGGTGACGGCCGGCATGGCGATCTACGACACGATGCAGTTCATCGACTGCGACGTGGCCACCTACGGCATGGGCCTGGCCGCCTCGATGGGCCAGTTCCTGCTCACCGCCGGCACCAAGGGCAAGCGCTACGCCCTGCCGCACGCGCGGATCATGATGCACCAGCCCTCGGCCGGCGTCGGCGGCACCGCGTCCGACATCGCGATCCAGGCCGACCTGTTCCGCCGGACCAAGCGCGAGCTCAACGAGCTGCAGTCCTTCCACACCGGCCAGAGCGTGGAGCAGATCGAGAAGGACTCCGACCGCGACCGCTGGTTCACCGCGCAGGAGGCCCTCGAGTACGGCTTCGTCGACCACGTCGTCAGCCGTGCGGCCATGACCGACAGCGCCAACCCGGTCACCGACAACTGAGTCCGGAGGGACTGATCATGAGCGGCTTCCAGATGCCCTCCAGCCGGTACGTCCTGCCCTCCTTCGTGGAGCGCACGAGCTACGGCATGAAGGAGAGCAACCCCTACAACAAGCTCTTCGAGGAGCGGATCATCTTCCTCGGGGTGCAGATCGACGACGCCTCGGCCAACGACGTGATGGCCCAGCTGATCACGCTGGAGTCCGCCGACCCCGACCGCGACATCACGATCTACATCAACTCGCCCGGTGGCTCGTTCACCTCGCTGATGGCCATCTACGACACGATGATGTTCGTCCGCCCGGACATCCAGACCGTCTGCATGGGCCAGGCCGCCTCCGCCGCCGCCGTCCTGCTCGCGGCCGGCACGCCGGGCAAGCGGCTGGCGCTGCCCTACTCCCGGGTGCTGATCCACCAGCCCTCCGGCGAGTCCGGCGGCCAGGTGTCCGACCTCGAGATCCACGCCGCGGAGATCCAGCGCGTGCGGTCGCAGATGGAGGAGATCCTGGCCCGGCACACCGGCCAGTCGCTGGACCAGGTCCGCGCCGACATCGAGCGCGACAAGATCCTCACCGCCGAGGAGGCGAAGGCCTACGGCATCGTCGACGAGGTCATCCAGAGCCGGAAGCTGAACGCCCTCCCCGCCTGATCGGCGGCAATTCGGTGCGGGCCGGGGCTTCGCGAGTCGGGGTCTCGGCCCGTACCGTCAAGGGGCGCAGGGAGCACAGGCGACAGATGTGGTTCGCCCGTCCGGCCGGGTGCGTCATTGCCCGACCGGGTCCGGGGGAGCAGGTACGGTCGGCGAGACCCGATCCCCGGCGGACGAAGCCGGGAGGAGAGCCTCGCGGGGCGAGCCGCCTCAGGCCGTCAGCTGGCAGCGGGGCACGGCAGCGGGGCACAGCAGCACGACATGCACACACGGGGCCGCTTCCCAGGCTCCGAAACCCGAGGTGGAGGTCAGCAGGTGGCACGAATCGGTGAGAGCGGCGACCTGCTCAAGTGCTCGTTCTGCGGGAAGAGCCAGAAGCAGGTCAAGAAGCTCATCGCTGGCCCCGGGGTCTACATCTGCGACGAGTGCATCGACCTGTGCAACGAGATCATCGAGGAGGAGCTCTCCGAGTCGTCGGACCTGAAGTTCGACGAGCTGCCCAAGCCCAAGGAGATCCACGACTTCCTCGAGCAGTACGTGATCGGCCAGGAGAAGGCCAAGCGCACGCTCTCCGTCGCCGTCTACAACCACTACAAGCGGATCCAGGCCGGTGGCGAGCGCGGCAGCCGCGACGACTCGGTCGAGCTGGCCAAGTCCAACATCCTGCTCATGGGCCCGACCGGCTGCGGCAAGACCCACCTCGCGCAGACCCTGGCCCGCATGCTCAACGTGCCGTTCGCCATCGCCGACGCCACCGCCCTCACCGAGGCCGGCTACGTCGGTGAGGACGTCGAGAACATCCTCCTGAAGCTGATCCAGGCCGCCGACTACGACGTCAAGCGCGCCGAGACCGGGATCATCTACATCGACGAGGTCGACAAGATCGCCCGCAAGAGCGAGAACCCGTCGATCACCCGCGACGTCTCCGGCGAGGGCGTGCAGCAGGCGCTGCTGAAGATCCTCGAGGGGACGACGGCGTCGGTGCCCCCGCAGGGCGGCCGCAAGCACCCGCACCAGGAGTTCATCCAGATCGACACGACGAACGTGCTGTTCATCGTGGGCGGCGCCTTCGCCGGTCTGGAGAAGGTCATCGAGCAGCGGATCGGCAAGCAGGGCATCGGCTTCGGCGCCGAGATCCGCAGCAAGAAGGAGATCGAGGAGGCCAACGCCTTCGCCGAGGTCATGCCCGAGGACCTGCTGAAGTTCGGCATGATCCCCGAGTTCATCGGCCGGCTGCCGGTGATCACCAGCGTGCAGGCGCTGGACCGCGAGGCGCTGATCCAGATCCTCACCAAGCCCAAGAACGCCCTGGTCCGCCAGTACCGGAAGCTCTTCGAGCTCGACGGGGTCGACCTGGAGTTCACCGACGACGCCCTCGAGGCGATCGCCGACCAGGCCATCCTCCGCGGCACCGGCGCCCGCGGGCTGCGCGCGATCATGGAGGAGGTGCTCCAGTCGGTGATGTACGACGTCCCGAGCCGGGACGACGTCGCCACCGTGGTGATCTCCAAGGAGGTCGTGCTCGAGCACGTCAACCCGACGATCGTGCCGCGCAAGCCGGCCCGCGCCCCGCGCGAGAAGTCGGCGTAGCCCCCGCTCGTCCGCGGCCCGCCTCCCTGCTGGGAGGCGGGCCGTTTTCTCTGCTCGGGCGGGAATGGCGGGGCGGCATCCGGTGCTGTACGACACAATCCCCCCGATCGAACGCAGGGAGCCCGCGCGTGCCGATGCTGCTGGACCGTCCGATCCCCGCCCCCCTCCCGCCGCGCCGGCGCCGCCTCCGCGGCCGCCGCCTCCTCGTGGGCGCCGCGGCCCTCGCCGCCGCCGGGGTCGGGCTGCAGACCCTCGTCGGCTGGGAGAACCCCTTCGAGGAGAAGGTGGTCGACCGCAGCACCACCCCGCTGCTGCTGGCGCTGGCCGACCTGCACGACTACCACGCGGCCACCGGCAGCTTCCAGGTCGTGATCGACCAGGAGCGCGACACCCCGTACCTGCCCTCGGCGATCAGCGGCGAGCGGACCAGCTTCCTCGCCACCGGCACCGTCGACGCCTACGTCGACCTCGAGGGCGTCGGCGAGGCCGTCGAGCTCTCGGCCGACGGGCGGACGGCGACCCTCGTGCTGCCGGCGCCCGAGCTCGCCGAGCCCCGCATCGACCCGTCGGAGAGCCGCGTGCTCGACCGCGACCGCGGCCTGGTGCAGCGGGTGGGCGACGCGATCGGCGGCGACACCACCGACGACACCGCGCTCTACGCCGAGGCCGAGGACCGGCTGGCGTCCGCCGCCGCGGCCAGCGACCTGCGCGAGCGCGCCGAGGACAACACCCGCGACATGCTGACCTCGCTCGCGGCCGGCTTCGGCGTCGAGGAGCTCACCGTGACCTTCGAGGACGACCCCGCCTGATCTGACCGCACCGATCACAGTGCGCTGAGGCGGGGTTCCCACGCTCGGAACCCCGCCTCGGCGCACGTCGTGGCGCGGCGTACGAGGGCATCCCTGTCACCTGCGCGGAGCGGGCCGTCGTCGACACCTGGGGCCGGCAAGGGGCGGTGCCTCGTCCGGCAGTGCGAGCAGCGGCGATCGACGCCGTCCGCCGGCGGGTCTTCCGTCCCGCAGATCTGGCCCACGAGCTGGAACGGCAGCCCAGGCTGCACCGACGCGCCGAGCTTGCCGAGCTCGTGCGGCTGCTGATCCAGGGGTGCCGCAGCGAGCTGGAGATCTGGGATGTCTGCAGGTGCTGCAGCACCCCGGCATGCCGCCTTCGTCCAGCAGCGGCCGGTCGTCGTGGCGGGGGAGCGGTTCTTCCTCGACGCCGCCTACGAGGAGGTCATGCCGGCCGTCGAGCTCGACGGCGCCGCCTGGCACGGCTCGCGGCGGCAACGGGAGAGCGACATCCGCCGCGACGCCCTGGTCGCGACCATCGGTTGGCAGACGCCGCGGTACAGCTACGCCCGCCTCACCGCCGAGCCGGATGCGTGCCGCCGCGACATCCTCGCCACCTACGAGGCGCGCCGTCGCCTGTTCGGAGTGCGCTGAGGCGGGGTCCCGGACCGCAGAACCCCGCCTCAGCACACTCCGTTGCGCCGGGTCAGGCCTCCGCGGGCGGGGCCAGGACGACGGAGACGCGCAGCTCGCCCTCGCCGGGCTCGATGCTCAGCGAGGCGATCCGCCCGGCGTCGACCAGGTCGGACCGCGCGCCCTCCAGCAGCGACACCTGCGCGGCCGGCGCGGTGACCGTCGCCGACTCGACGTCGGCCCGCATCGACACCTGCGCGTCGGACTTCGCCTTGCGCACACCGGCCAGCGCGGCCGCGACCACGCCCACCTGCGCCGGGTCGCCGCCGCGCGGCAGCTCGGTCGCCCGCGGCCACAGCGCCCGGTGCACCGAGCCGCCCTGCCACCAGGACCAGACCTCCTCGGTGACGAACGGCAGCACCGGCGCGAACAGCCGCAGCAGCACCGACAACGCCAACGCGAGGCTCGCCTGGGCCGACTCGGCGGCGGCGCCCGAGCCGTACGCCCGCGACTTCACGAGCTCCACGTAGTCGTCGCAGAACGACCAGAAGAAGGTCTCGGCGACCTCGAGCGCCCGGGTGTAGTTGTAGGCGTCCATGGCCGCGGTCGCCTCGTCGACGACGTCGGCCAGCCCGGCCAGCAGCGCGAGGTCGAGCGGCTCGGTGACCTGGTCGGCGGTCAGCCCGGCCGAGGCGCCCAGGCCCAGCACGAACTTGCCGACGTTGAGGATCTTGATGGCCAGCCGCCGGCCGACCTTCATCTGCGCCTCGTCGAACGGCGAGTCGGCACCCGGCCGGGCGCCGGCGGCCCGCCAGCGCACCGCGTCGGTGCCGTAGCGCTCCAGGACGTCGATCGGGGTGACGACGTTGCCCTTCGACTTCGACATCTTCTTGCGGTCGGGGTCGACGACGAAGCCCGAGATCGCCGCGTGCGTCCACGGCACCGTGCCGAACTCGTAGTGCGAGCGCACGACCGTCGAGAACAGCCAGGTGCGGATGATGTCGTGCGCCTGCGGGCGCAGGTCCATCGGGAAGACGTGCGCGAACAGCTCCGGGTCGGTGTCCCACCCGGAGGCCACCTGCGGCGAGAGCGACGACGTCGCCCAGGTGTCCATCACGTCGGGGTCGGCGACGAACCCTCCGGGCACGCCCCGCTGCGACTCGTCGAAGCCCGGCGGGACGTCGGACGACGGGTCGACCGGCAGCGTCTCCTCGGCGGCCACGATCGGGTCGTCGTGCACCGGCTCCCCGGACTCGTCGAGCCGGTACCAGACCGGGAACGGGACGCCGAAGAATCGCTGCCGGCTGATCAGCCAGTCGCCGTTGAGCCCCTCGACCCAGTTCTCGTAGCGGTGCCGCATGTGCTCGGGCACCCACTGGATCTCCCGGCCGCGCGCGACCAGCGCGTCCCGCAGGTCGGCGTTGCGGCCGCCGTTGCGGATGTACCACTGCCGCGTGGTGACGATCTCCAGCGGCCGGTCGCCCTTCTCGTAGAACTTGACCGGGTGGCTGATCTGCTGCGGCTCGCCGTCGAGGTCGCCGGACTCGCGCAGCATCTCCACCATGCGCTGCTGGGCGCTGAACGGCGTCTTCCCGGCCAGCTCGCCGTACGGGCCGGCGGGCACCCCGGCCGGCGCCTCGGCGACCAGCCGGCCGTCCCAGCCGACGATCGCCCGGGTGGGCAGGTCGAGCTCCCGCCACCAGGTGACGTCGTTGAGGTCGCCGAAGGTGCAGATCATCGCGATGCCCGAGCCCTTGTCCGGCTCGGCCAGGCGGTGGGCGACCACGGGCACCTCGACGCCGAACACCGGCGTCGTCACCGTCTGCCCGAACAGCGGCTGGTAGCGCTCGTCGTCGGGGTGGGCGACCAGCGCGACGCAGGCGGGCAGCAGCTCCGGCCGGGTCGTCTCGATGAAGACCGGTCCGGACGGGCCGTGGAACGAGATCCGGTGGTAGGCGCCGGGCCGCTCGCGGTCCTCGAGCTCGGCCTGGGCGACGGCGGTGCGGAAGGTGACGTCCCAGAGGGTCGGCGCCTCCTGGGCGTAGGCCTCACCGCGGGCCAGGTTGCGCAGGAACGCCCGCTGCGCCGTGGCGCGCGAGGTCTCGGAGATCGTGCGGTAGACGTTCGACCAGTCCACCGACAGCCCGACCCGGCGCCACAGCTGCTCGAAGGCGCGCTCGTCCTCCTCGGTCAGCCGCTCGCACAGCTCGACGAAGTTGCGCCGGGAGATCGGCTGCTGGTCCTTGCCGGGCTTCTCCGGCGGGGTGAAGGACGGGTCGTAGTGCAGCGACGGGTCGCAGCGGACGCCGTAGTAGTTCTGCACCCGGCGCTCGGTGGGCAGGCCGTTGTCGTCCCAGCCCATCGGGTAGAAGACGTGCTTGCCGAGCATCCGCTGGTAGCGGGCGACGATGTCGGTGTGGGTGTAGCTGAAGACGTGCCCCACGTGCAGCGAGCCGCTGGCGGTCGGCGGCGGCGTGTCGATCGAGTAGAGCCGCTCGCGGGGCGCGGCCAGCGCGGCGGCGCGGTCGAAGGCGTAGGTGTCCTCCGCGGCCCAGTGCTTGATCCACTTCTCCTCGAGCCCGTCCAGGGACGGCTTCTCGGGCACGCCGCGGGTTTCCATGCCCTCCATCCTAGGAACCGGGCGGCTGGCATCCTGGAGAGGATGAGCAGCACCGAGCACGGCGAGACGGCGCGCGTCGAGAAGGCCCTCCTCGCCCGGTGGCCGGAGAGCCGGCTGGAGCCCTCGCTCACCCGCATCAACGCCCTGGTCGACCTGCTCGGCGCTCCGCACCGGGCGTACCCCGTCGTCCAGGTCGCCGGCACCAACGGCAAGACGACGACGGCGCGGATGGTCGACGAGCTGCTGCGCGGCTTCGGGCTGCGCGTCGGCCGCTTCACCAGCCCGCACCTGCAGTCGATCCGCGAGCGGATCGTGCTCGACGGCGAGCCGGTGAGCGCCGAGCGCTTCGTCGAGACCTACGACGACATCGCCCCGTACGTCGAGCTGGTCGACAACGGCTCCGACGTCCCGATGTCGTTCTTCGAGGTGATGGTCGGCATGGCGTACGCGCTGTTCGCCGACGCCCCGGTCGACGTCGCCGTCATCGAGGTCGGCATGGGCGGCACGTGGGACGCCACCAACGTCGCCGAGGCCCGGGTCGCCGTCGTCACCCCCGTGGCGCTGGACCACGCCGAGTACCTGGGCCCCGACGTCGGCACGATCGCCGGCGAGAAGGCCGGGATCATCAAGCGCGACTCGATCGCCGTCCTCGCCCACCAGGAGCCGGCCGCGCTCGACGCGCTGGTCCGCCGGGTGGTCGACGTCGAGGCGACGCTGGCCCGCGAGGGCACCGAGTTCGGCGTGCTCGAGCGCAAGGTCGCCGTCGGCGGCCAGCTGCTGCGGCTGCAGGGCCTGGGCGGCGAGTACCCCGAGGTGTTCCTCCCGCTCTTCGGCGCCCACCAGGCGCAGAACGCCAGCACCGCGCTGGCCGCCGTCGAGGCGTTCCTCGGCGCGGGTGCGGCCACCGGGCCGGTCGACGTCGAGACGGTGCGCACCGCGTTCGCCGCCGTCCGCTCGCCCGGGCGGCTGGAGCGGGTGCGCAGCTCGCCGACCGTGCTGGTCGACGCCGCGCACAACCCGGCCGGGATGGCAGCCACGGTCGGCGCGATCCGCGAGTCGTTCGACTTCACCCGGCTCGTGGGTGTGGTCGGCTGCGTCCGCGGCAAGGACGTACCGGGCATGCTCGCCGCGCTCGAGGACATCTGCGCCGAGCTGGTCGTCACCCAGAACGGCTCGCCGCGGGCGATGCCGGCCGACGAGCTCGGCGCGCTGGCCGTCGACGTCTTCGGCGCCCACCGGGTGAGCGTGCACCCGCTGCTGCCCGAGGCGCTGGAGTCGGCGATCGAGCTGGCCGAGGCCGGTCCCGACGACGCGCTCGGCGGCTCCGGCGTCCTGGTCACCGGCAGCGTGATCACCGCGGGGGAGGCCCGGGCCCTGCTCGGAGGTGCCTCCTCGTGAGGGCGCTCGACCCGGCGCGCGCCGCCAAGGCGCTCAACGGCGGGGCGGCCGCCGCGCTGCTCCTCGAGGCCGTCGTCGTCCTGTTCGTGCCGCGCGGCATCGCGCAGTCCGGCCCGGGCCTGACCGGCTTCCGGCTGACGGCGCTGCTGGTGCTGTTCGTGCTGCTGGTGGTGGCCGCCGGCCTGCAGCGCCGGCCGCAGGGGCTGCTGATCGGCACGGTGCTGCAGGTGCCCGTCGTCCTCACCGGGCTGTTCAACAGCGTGATGTGGCTGCTGGGCGGGATCTTCGCGCTTATCTGGCTGTACCTGCTGCAGGTGCGCAAGGAGCTGCTGGGCAGCACGTTCGGCCCGCCCACGCCGGCGCCCGAGGACGGCGAGCGCTAAGGCTTCCGCCACACCGAGACGTGCGCGGTGCTGTCGGCGCCGAAGGGCGAGCGCCCCCAGTCGGCCCAGCGGTGCTCCGGCTCCAGCCCCGCGAGCTGGGCCATGAGGTCGAGCTCGGCCGGCCACACGTAGCGGAACGGCGCCGAGAGCACCTCCGCCCGGCCGTCGGCGAGCCGGTAGTGGTGCGACCGGACGATCTGGGTGACGACGTCGTACTCGTCGAACCCCAGGTGCTCGGCGCGAGTCCTCGTCGTAGCCGGCCGCCACCCGCTCGTCGAACCACACCTCGCGCACCGGCCCACCCTGACCGGGCCGGCGGCCGGCGCGCGACCCGTTTCTCAGGCGGCGGCGGGGCCCTCGAGCCGCTGCCGCAGCGCGTCGGTGTCCACGCCCAGCTGCCGCAGCACGCGGGTGACCGTCGCGTCGTCGACGGCGAGGACGCCGGAGAGCACGTGCCCGCTGTCGATCCGCCGCCCCTTGTGCCGGACGACGGCGCGCAGCGACTCCTCCAGCGCCTTCTTGCTGTCGCGGGTGAACGGCAGGTGGCCGGGGGAGCGGGCCCCGCCGCGGTCGAGCGCGCCCGGGCCGAACGCGGCCTCGGCGGCGGCGCGGACCTCGTCCAGGTCGATGCCGACGGCGGCGAGCGCGTCGGCGTCCAGCCCGGCCGACCGCCGCAGCGCGGACCGCAGCCGGTCGGCGTCCACCCCGGCGGCGCGCAGGGCGCTGCCGCCGCGGGCCGGGTCTCGGCCGAGCGCGAGCAGCAGGTGCACCGGCTCGATCCGGGACGCCCGGAGGTCGCGTGCCTCCTCCTGCGCGTGGACGACGGCCCAGCGGGCCTCCTCGGTGAAGCGTTCGAACACGTCAGCCGTCCTTCCTGCCGCGGGCGTGCTTCTTGTGCACGGCCTGCCGGGTGACGCCGAGGGCGTCGGCGATCTGCTGCCACGACCAGCCGCGGTCGCGGGCGTTGCGCACCTGGAGCACCTCGAGGCGCTCGGCGAGGTCGCGCAGCGCCCGCACCGCCCGCAACCCCGTGTCCGGGTCGTCGGCGGCCGCGGCCGTGGTGACGTCGGTGGGTGAGGCCATGGCTGTCAACGTAGGTTGACACTCCTGGTCTGTCAACCCGAGTTGACAGGAGGCGTCCCGTAGGCTGCCGCCTCGTGTCCGCACCCACTGCTGAGCGCACTCTGGTCCTGGTCAAGCCCGACGGCGTCGCCCGCGGCCTGGTCGGCGAGGTCATCTCCCGGCTGGAGGCCAAGGGTCTGCGGCTCGTCGCCGCCGAGCTGCGCACGCTGACCGCCGAGGTCGCCGAGACCCACTACGCCGAGCACCGCGAGCGCCCGTTCTTCGGCTCGCTCGTCGAGTTCATCACCAGCGGGCCGCTCCTGGCGCTGGTCGTCGAGGGCCCGCGGGCCATCGAGGCGTTCCGCGCGCTGGCCGGCGCCACCGACCCGGTCAAGGCGACGCCGGGCACCATCCGCGGCGACTTCGCCCTCGAGGTGCAGTCGAACATCGTGCACGGCTCGGACTCGCCGGAGTCGGCCGCGCGCGAGGTGAAGCTCTTCTTCCCCGACCTGGGCTGAGCCGGCTCGACCCGGCCCGCCGCTCCTAGCGCGGCAGGAGCGGGGCGCCGGCGCGCACCAGGCGCTCCACCTCGTCGGCCGGCACCGGCGGCGAGAACAGGAAGCCCTGGGCGCTGCGGCAGCCCAGCTCCTGCAGCGCGGCCAGCTGCTCGGGGGTCTCGACGCCCTCCGCGACCACGCCGAGCCCGAGGCTGGTGCCCAGCGCGATCATGGCGCCGGCGATCGAGCGCTCCGCCGTCCCCGGCCCCAGCGGCGCCACGAACGACCGGTCGATCTTCAGCCGGTCCAGCGGGAAGGCCTGCAGCCGGCTGAACGACGAGTGGCCCATGCCGAAGTCGTCGATCGCGACCGACGTGCCCAGCCGCCGCACGCCGTCCAGCGTCTCGGCGGCGTCGGTGTCCGAGCCGATCGCCAGGGTCTCGGTGACCTCCAGCTCCAGCCGGCCGACGTCGACCCCGGCCCGGTCGCTGCGCGCGGCCACCGCGGCCGGCAGGTCGCCGCGGGCCAGCGTGCGCGCCGAGACGTTGATCGCGATCCGCAGCGGCGCCAGCCCGGCGTCGGCCCAGGCGCGCAGCTGCGTGCAGGCGCTCTCGAGCACCCAGTCGTCGATCTCGTCGACCAGCCCGGTGCTCTCGGCCACCGGCAGGAAGGCGTCCGGCGCCAGCAGCCCGCGCTCGGGGTGCTCCCAGCGGACCAGCCCCTCGACGCCGTCCACCCGGCCCGACCGGAGGTCGACCTGCGGCTGGAACAGCAGCCGCAGCTGACCGCCGGGGATCGCCTCGCGCAGCTCGCCGACCAGCCGGTTGTGCGCCACGACGTCGTCGTGCATGCCGGGCTCGAACACCCGCGCCCGGTTGCGGCCGGCCGCCTTGGCCGCGTACATGGCGATGTCGGCGTCGCGGAGCAGCTCGTCGGGGCCGCGGCGGTCCAGCGTCCCGGTGAGCGTGATGCCGATGCTGCAGCCGACCTCGAACCGCTCCGTGCCCCACGGCACCGGCCGCGCGATGGCCGAGAGCAGGCGCTCGGCGACGGCGCACGCGTCACCGCGGCCGTCGACGTCCTCCATGAGGACGACGAACTCGTCGCCGCCCAGCCGCGCGACGGTGTCGTCGGGGCGCACGCAGGCCTGCAGCCGGCGGGCCACCTCGGTGAGGACGGCGTCGCCGGCGCCGTGGCCGAACACGTCGTTGACCGACTTGAAGTCGTCGAGGTCGAGCAGGAGGACGGCGTCGCGGCGCGGCACCCGGCGCGCGGCGAGCGCGTGCTCGAGCCGGTCGCGCATCAGCGCGCGGTTGGCCAGCCCGGTGAGCGGGTCGTGCAGCGCCAGGCGGGCCAGCTCGTCGGCCTGCTCCTGCAGGCGGTGGGCGGCGGCCAGCGCCTCGGCCTCGCTGCGCTTCTGGCCGCTGATGTCCCGCGCGATCGCGGCGATGCCGGTGAGCGCGCCGTCGTCGCCGCGGATGGTCGAGAGCGTCAGCAGCGCGTCGAAACGCCGGCCGTCGCGGCGGCGGTGGACCCGCTCGACGCTGAGCCCGTTGCTGGTGACGACCTCGTCGAGGATCGCCCGCGACGACCGCGGCTGGTCGTCGGGGACCAGGATCGCCACGGTCCGGCCCACGGCCTCCTCCGCCGTCCACCCGTAGAGCTTCTCCGCACCCGGGTTCCAGGTGAGGATCCGGCCGTCGGGGGCGAGGGTGGCGACGGCGTCGTCGGTCGACTGGACGACGGCGGCCAGCCGGGCGAGCTCGTCGCGCTGCGCCCGCAGCTCCGCCGTCCGGCTGGTCACCAGCGACTCGACGCGGGTCCGCCGGTCCTCGAACCGGCGCCAGGCCACCACGCACGCCCAGCTCTCGAGGACGACGAAGGCGGCGTGGACGGCGGCCATCCCCAGCGGCGTCACGTCGTCGGCGAAGACCGACCCCGGGAACAGCGAGCCGAAGACGAAGTGGTGCACCGCGACGTAGGCGACCGCGAGCACGAACGGCACCGGCGTCGCGTAGAGCGTGGCCAGCGGCAGCAGCGCGAAGAAGAGGAAGTGCGCCTCGGTCCGCCCGCCGGAGAGGTGCACGACCAGCGCGGCGGCGGTCATCAGGGCCGCCGCCCCGGCCGCCGCCCGGTGGACCCGGGGTAGCACCGTCGCGCGGGCGGCGAGGGTCAGCGCGACGAGGGGCGCGGCGTGCGCGGCGGAGTGCAGCGGCGGGTGGCCCCGGACGACGGCGTAGCCGGCGACGGCGACGCAGAGCGCCACCAGCGTGCGCAGCACGAAGCCGTGGTGCTCGGCCCACTGCTCGTCGGGCAGTTCGCGGCCGAGGAAGGGACGGCGGAGACGGGTCAGGCCACCGGCAGCGGAGATCTGCGCTGCTGCGTCCACCTGGTCCCCTTGACCTTTCACGGACCGTAGCCGGAAGGTTACGTTCCCGATCCTGGCGGGTCCGGCCGCCGGCGGCCACCCGAGGGCGACGTGACCGTCACCACTTCTCCTGCGGAACTCGCTCGTCCGCTGTCGGTGCGCGTCACTAGGGTGCGGCGCGTGGAACGGCGGACGGCCCTCATCAGCGCGCGCGGCCTGGTGAAGAAGTTCGGCGACTTCACCGCCGTCGACGGCATCGACGTCGACGTGGCGCCGGGGGAGTCGTTCGGGTTCCTCGGCCCCAACGGCGCCGGCAAGAGCTCGACGATGCGCATGATCGGCGCGGTCTCACCGCCGACGGCGGGGGAGCTGCGGGTGCTTGGGCTCGACCCGACCGTCGACGGCCCGGCGATCCGCGCCCGCCTGGGTGTCGTCCCGCAGACCGACAACCTCGACCTCGAGATCACCGTCGCCGAGAACCTGCTGGTGTACGGCCGGTACTTCGGGCTGCCCAAGCCGCTGCTGCGCGAGCGGGCCGCCGAGCTCCTGGAGTTCGTGCAGCTCGCCGACCGCGCCGGCGACAAGGTCGAGCCGCTCTCCGGCGGGATGAAGCGGCGGCTGACCATCGCCCGCTCGCTGATCAACGAGCCCGACGTCGTCCTCCTCGACGAGCCCACCACCGGGCTGGACCCGCAGGCCCGGCACGTGCTGTGGGAGCGGCTGTACCGGCTCAAGCAGCGCGGGGTCACCCTCGTGCTCACCACGCACTACATGGACGAGGCCGAGCAGCTGTGCGACCGGCTGGTGGTCATGGACAAGGGGCGGATCGCCGCCGAGGGCTCGCCGGCCGAGCTGATCCGCCGGTACTCCACCCGTGAGGTGCTGGAGCTGCGGTTCCCGCTGCTGGAGGGCCAGCCCGGACCGGAGCGGTACGTGCCCGAGCTCGACCCGGTCGTGGAGCGGGGCGCGGTCGACCGGGTCGAGGTGCTGCCCGACCGGCTGCTGCTCTACACCGCCGACGGCGACGCGGCGCTCTCGGCGGTGACCGCCGGCGGCGTGCACCCGTTGTCCAGCCTCGTGCGGCGCAGCTCGCTGGAGGACGTCTTCCTCCGGCTCACCGGCCGGACGCTGGTCGACTGAGGTGACCGCTCCCGCGCCCGGCGCGCTGGCCTTCGCCGCCCACCGGCTGACCGCCTACCGGCACTACTGGCGCAGCAGCCTGGTGAGCAGCGTGCTGGAACCGGCGCTGTTCCTCGCCGCGATGGGGCTGACCCTCGGGGTGCTCGTCGACCGCGGGCCGGGCGAGCTGCCCGGCGGCGTGAGCTACCTGTCGTTCCTGGCGCCGGGGCTCCTGGCCGCCGCCGCGATGCAGCTGGCCAGCTTCGAGTCGACCTACCCGGTGCTCGGCTCGATCAAGTGGGACAAGACCTACGAGGCGGTGCTGGCTACCCCGGCCGGCGTCCGCGACCTGCTGGTCGGGCACCTGCTGTACGTCTCGTTCCGGGTGGGGACGTCGGCGGCGCTGTTCCTCGGCGTGCTCGTGCTCTTCGGCGCCGCCGACAGCGCCCTGGTGCTGCTCGCGCTTCCGGCCGCGCTGCTCACCGGGCTGGCGTTCGCCGCGCCCATCACCGCGTTCGCGGCCACGCTCGACAACGACTCCGGGTTCGCCGGGCTGCAGCGGTTCCTGATCCTGCCCATGTTCCTGTTCTCGGGGACGTTCTTCCCGGTCAGCCAGCTGCCGGCGGTCTTCGAGTGGATCGCCTACGCGACCCCGCTGTGGCACGGCGTCGCGCTGTCCCGCGGGCTGGCGCTCGGCACGCTGGAGGCGGGGCCGGCGCTGGTGAGCGTCGGCTACCTGCTGCTCTGGTTCCTCGTCGGCGTGCGTCTCGCCGGGCGCGCGTTCCGCCGGCGGCTGGTCACGTGACCGCCGTCGAGGCCGCGGCCCCGCGGCAGGCGCTGCTGTGGCGGGTCTTCCCGCTCTACCCGCTGTCGGCCCGCCGGGCGGGACACCTGGTCGCCCGCAACCTGCTGGTCGCCCGGCGCACCTGGCTGCTGTTCGTCTCCGGGCTCTTCGAGCCGTTCTTCTACCTGCTGTCCATCGGCGTGGGCATCGGCGGGCTGGTCGGCACCGTGGTCACCGACTCCGGCTCGGCGCTGACCTACCAGCAGTTCGTGGCGCCGGGGCTGATGGCGGCCGCGGCGATGAACGGCGCGATCTACGACTCGGTCTTCAACCTGTTCTTCAAGCTGCGGTACTCGAAGCTCTACGACGCCGTCCTGGCCACGCCGCTGTCGGCGCCCGACGCCGCGGTGGGGGAGACCATCTGGTCGCTGCTGCGGGGCGCCACCTACTCGGCGGCGTTCCTGGTGATCATGACCGTGCTCGGGCTGGTGGGCTCGTGGTGGGCGGTGCTGGCGCTGCCGGCGGCGATCCTCATCGGCTTCGCGTTCGCCGCCGTCGGCCTGGCCGCGACCACGTTCCTGCGCGGCTGGCAGGACTTCGAGTTCGTCCAGCTGGCGCTGCTGCCGCTGTTCCTGTTCTCCACGACCTTCTACCCGCTGTCGACCTACCCCGAGCCGCTGCAGGTCGTCGTCCGGTGCACGCCGCTGTACCACGGCATCGAGCTGGTGCGCGGACTGGTGACCGGCGACGTCGGCTGGTCGCTGCTGGGCCACGCGGCGTACCTGCTGGTCATGGGCCTGGTCGGGCTCGCGATCGGCGCCCGCCGCCTGGGCAACCTGCTCCTGAAGTAGTTGATCATCGGCGGGTGGCTGCCCTCGCCGGCGTGTCGACCAGCCACCTGCCGATGGTCGACTCGGCCGGGATCCAGTACTCGAGGATCGTGGTGGTGCCTGCTCGATCACGGAGTCGTTGCCGTTGGACGCGCCGGGCGGCGGCGTGTCCGGCGGCACCGAGCCGATGATCAACCCGCAGCGGGCCGGGGGAGGCCGCGCCGGCGGCGGCTACCCTGGACCGGTCATGTCTGGTGAGTCGCTGTACCCCGTCCTCGAGCCGCTCCTGGCCCAGGTCCAGAAGCCGATCCAGTACGTGGGCGGTGAGCTGAACTCCCAGGTCAAGGAGTGGGACGCCGTCGACGTCCACTGGGCGCTGATGTACCCCGACGCCTACGAGGTGGGGCTGCCCAACCAGGGCCTCATGATCCTCTACGAGGTGCTCAACGAGCGGCCCGACGCCCTGGCCGAGCGCACCTACGCGGTCTGGCCGGACCTCGCGGCGCTCATGCGCGAGCACGGCGTCGGCCAGTTCACCGTCGACGGCCACCGGCCGGTGCGCGACTTCGACCTGCTCGGCGTCAGCTTCGCCACCGAGCTCGGCTACACCAACCTGCTCGAGGCGCTCGACCTCGCCGGCGTCCCGCTGCACGCGGTCGACCGCGACGAGACCCACCCGGTGGTGGTCGCCGGCGGGCACGCGGCGTTCAACCCCGAGCCGATCGCCGACTTCGTCGACTGCGCCGTCCTCGGCGACGGGGAGCAGGTCGTCGGCGACATCACCGACGTCGTCCGTGCCTGGAAGCAGCAGGGCCGCCCCGGCGGGCGGGAGGAGCTGCTCGCCCGGCTGGCCCGGGTCGAGGGCGTCTACGTGCCCCGCTTCTACGCCGTCTCCTACGCCCCCGACGGCACCATCGCCGCCGTCAACCGCACCCGGGACGACGTCCCGCCCCGGGTGTCCAAGCGGACGGTGATGGACCTCGACGAGTGGCCCTACCCGAAGACGCCGCTGGTGCCGATGGCCGAGAGCGTCCACGAGCGGATGAGCGTCGAGATCTTCCGCGGCTGCACCCGCGGCTGCCGCTTCTGCCAGGCCGGGATGATCACCCGCCCGGTGCGCGAGCGGACGATCACCGGCATCGGCTCCATGGTCGACCAGGGCCTGCGCGCCACCGGCTACGAGGAGGTCGGGCTGCTGTCGCTGTCCAGCGCCGACCACTCCGAGATCGGCCAGGTCGCCAAGGAGCTCGCCGACCGCTACGAGGGCACCAACACCGGGCTGTCGCTGCCGTCGACCCGCGTCGACGCCTTCAACGTCACCCTGGCCAACGAGCTGTCCCGCAACGGACGGCGCAGCGGCCTCACCTTCGCCCCCGAGGGCGGCAGCGAGCGGATCCGGCGGGTGATCAACAAGACGGTGTCCAAGGAGGACCTCGTCCGCACGGTCACCACCGCCTACGCCAACGGCTGGCGGCAGGTGAAGCTCTACTTCATGTGCGGGCTCCCCACGGAGACCGACGAGGACGTCCTCGAGATCGCCGAGCTCGCCGTCGAGGTCATCCGCGCCGGCCGCGAGGCCAGCGGGTCGCGCGACATCCGCTGCACCGTCTCGATCGGCGGCTTCGTGCCCAAGCCGCACACCCCGTTCCAGTGGGCCGGGCAGGCCAGCGCCGAGACCATCGACCACCGGCTGCGCGTGCTGCGCCAGGCGATCAACGCCGACAAGCGGGTCGGCCGCGCGATCGGCCTGCGGTACCACGACGGCAAGCCCGGCATCGTCGAGGGCCTGCTCTCCCGCGGCGACCGCCGCGTCGGCCGCGTGATCGAGCGGGTCTGGCGCGAGGGCGGGAGGTTCGACGGCTGGAGCGAGCACTTCTCCTTCGAGCGGTGGACGGCGGCCGCCGCCGAGGAGCTCGCCGTGTTCGGCATCGACCTCGACTGGTTCACCACCCGCGAGCGCACCGAGCACGAGGTGCTGCCCTGGGACCACCTCGACTCCGGGCTGGACAAGGAGTGGCTCTGGGAGGACTGGCAGGAGGCGATCTCCGAGGAGGAGGTCGGCGACTGCCGCTGGACCGGCTGCTACGACTGCGGTGTCTGCCCGACCATGGGCACCGAGATCCAGATCGGCCCGACCGGGCGCAGCCTGCTGCCGCTGACGGTGGTCGGCCGCTAGTGGCCCGCATGCCCGAGGGGCCGCCGCCGCCCCCGACCGTGCAGAAGCTGCGCCTGCGCTACGCCAAGCGCGGCCGGCTGCGCTTCGCCTCGCACCGCGACCTCGCCCGGGCGCTGGAGCGGGCGCTGCGGCGCGCCCGGGTGCCGATGGCCTTCTCCGCCGGGTTCACCCCGCACCCCAAGATCTCCTACCTCGGCGCGGCGCCGACCGGCGCGGCCAGCGAGGCCGAGTACGTCGAGCTCGGGCTGGCCGAGCGGCGCGACCCGGAGGAGGTCCGGGCCGCCCTGGACGCCGCGCTCCCGCCCGACGTCGCCGTCCTCGAGTGCGTGGAGGCCGCCGAGGGCACCGGGTCGCTGGCCGACCGGATCGACGCGTCCCGCTGGCGGGTCGAGCTGCCCGGCGTGCCGCCCGCCGCGCTCGCGGCGGCCGTGGCGGAGTTCCTGGTCCGCGACGAGGTCACCGTGCCGCGGCGCACCAAGAACGGCCTGCGCGACGTCGACGCGCGGGCCGCCGTCGCCCGCGCGTCGGCGGGCGAGGAGGCAGGTTGTGCCATACTGGACGTGGTCGTCCGGCAGGTGACGCCCGCTGTTCGACCAGACGACGTGGTGGCCGCTCTCGCTGCCGTCGCCGACCTGCGCCCGCCGTCGCCCCCACGGGCCGTGCGTGAGGCGCAAGGCCGGCTCGACGACGACGGGACCGTGGCCGATCCGCTCGGTCCCGACCGTGCGGCGCGCACCCGCTGCCAGGGGGAGCACGCGGCGGTCTGACCGGCGAACCGGCGCCCCGCGCCGTACGCGCGCACGGCTGCCAGGCGTGCCGCACCCGAAGACCCGGCACCACCGCAGCACCCCGCACCACCGGTCCCCGGCCGGCAACCGCCGCGCAGGGACCGCCCACAGACTTCGCGGGTCGGGCGACCCGCCGCACCCCGTGCGGTCGCCCAGCCCCGCCCTGACCCCGCGTTCCTGCGCGGCCGCCAGTCGAGAGATCGGCGCCCGGGGACGTACGAGGAGGCCCTCGTGGCAGACCAGAACGACGACACGACCGCAGCCGCCCCGGAGGCGGACGGCGCCGAGCAGCCGCTCCGCGACGAGACCCCGGTGCCCGAGGAGGAGGCCGAGGAGGCCACCGCCGAGGTCGCCGGATCCGAACCCGAGCCCGAGCACGAGCACGAGCCGGTCTCCCCGTTCGGGGCCCAGTTCAGCTCCCCGGAGCCGACCGCGGTCGTCGCCCGCCCCCGCCGCCGGGCCACCCGCCCGGTCGCCGCGCCCGACCCGGACTCGGTCGAGCCGGTCGTCCCGCCGGCGGCGGCCGTCCCCGCGTTCGTGAGCTTCGTGGCCCCGCACGCCGAGGCCGCCCCCGCACCGCGGCGCCGCAGCCGCCGGCCCGCCGAGAGCCCGGAGGTCGAGGACGCCGACCTCGCGCCCGAGCCCGCCGCCGACGAGGACGCGGCGCCGTCCCGGCCGCGGCGCAGCCGGTCCCGCCGCCGTCCCGAGCCCGAGGACGTCGAGGTGACCACCACCGAGGACGAGGACGTCGAGGAGACCGACGAGGCCGGCGACGACGACGCCGACCGCGACGAGAGCTCGACCACCGCCAGCCGGCGCCGCCGGCGCGGCCGCCGCGGCCGCGGGCGGGGCCGCACCAGCGAGGACGGCGACTCCGACGAGGACGGCGAGGAGACCGACGAGGCCCGCGACGAGCAGGCCGACGACACCGAGGACGTCGACGAGACCGAGGGCGACGCCGACGAGGACGGCGACACCGAGGAGGCCGAGACCGGCTCCACCACCCGCCGCCGGCGCCGCCGCCGTCGCCGGGGGAGCAGCGAGGACCGCGGCGAGACCGGCGACGACGAGCGCCCCGAGCGGGCCGGCCGCGACGGCCGCACCACCAGCGACGACGACGTCCGCGGGGTCACCGGCTCGACCCGCCTCGAGGCCAAGCGGCAGCGCCGACGGGACGGCCGCGACAACGGCCGGCGGCGGACGCCGATCCTCACCGAGTCCGAGTTCCTCGCCCGCCGCGAGGCCGTCGACCGCAAGATGGTCATCCGCCAGCGCGGCGAGCGCACGCAGATCGCCGTCCTCGAGGACGACATCCTCGTCGAGCACTACGTCACCCAGGCGCAGGCGACCTCGTTCGCCGGCAACGTCTACCTCGGCCGCGTGCAGAACGTGCTGCCGAGCATGGAGGCGGCCTTCGTCGACATCGGCAAGGGCCGCAACGCCGTCCTCTACGCCGGCGAGGTCAACTGGGACGCCGCCGGCCTGTCGGGCAAGCAGCGCTCGATCGAGACCGCGCTGAAGTCCGGCGACAAGGTGCTGGTGCAGGTCACCAAGGACCCGATCGGGCACAAGGGTGCCCGGCTGACCCAGCAGATCAACCTGCCCGGCCGGTTCCTGGTCTACGTGCCCGGCGGCTCGATGACCGGCATCAGCCGCAAGCTGCCCGACACCGAGCGGCAGCGGCTCAAGGACGTCCTCAAGAAGATCGTCCCCGAGGACGCCGGCGTGATCATCCGGACCGCCGCGGAGGGCGCCTCGGAGGAGGAGCTCACCCGCGACGTCAACCGGCTCAAGGCGCAGTGGGAGGTCATCTCCCAGAAGGCCTCGTCGACCAGCAACGCGCCGACCCTGCTGTACGGCGAGCCCGACCTGGCGATCCGGGTCATCCGCGACGTCTTCAACGAGGACTTCAAGGAGCTCGTCGTCCAGGGCGACGACGCCTGGGACACCGTCGAGGCCTACGTCGCGCACGTCTCCCCGGAGCTGGTCGGCCGGCTGACCCGCTACGCCGGCACCGGCGACGTGTTCGCCGACCTGCGCGTCGACGAGCAGCTCGCCAAGGCCCTCGACCGCAAGGTGTGGCTGCCCTCGGGCGGCTCGCTGGTGATCGACCGCACCGAGGCCATGACGGTCATCGACGTCAACACCGGCAAGTTCACCGGCTCCGGCGGCAACCTCGAGCAGACCGTCACGCGCAACAACATGGAGGCGGCCGAGGAGATCGTCCGCCAGCTCCGGCTGCGCGACATCGGCGGCATCATCGTCATCGACTTCATCGACATGGTGCTCGAGAGCAACCGCGACCTCGTGCTGCGGCGGCTCACCGAGTGCCTGGGCCGCGACCGGACCAAGCACCAGGTCGCCGAGGTCACCTCGCTGGGCCTGGTGCAGATGACCCGCAAGCGGGTCGGCCAGGGCCTGCTCGAGGTCTTCTCCGAGCCGTGCGAGCACTGCCGCGGCCGGGGCGTGCTCGTGCACACCGACCCCGTCGACGAGAAGCGCCGCGGGGGTGGCGGCGGCGGGAGCAACGGCGGCGGCAACGGCCGGCGCGACTCCGGCCGCGCCGAGCGCGACCGCGACAAGGGCGCCGACAAGGGCGCCGACAAGGGTGCGGACAAGGCCAAGGAGCCCGAGGCGCCCGCGGCTCCCGCGGCCGAGGTCACGACCGACGAGGACGGCGAGGTCGTCCGCGCCGGCGGCGGCCGCCGCAACCGCGGCCGGCGCAACCGCGGCCAGTCGGGGGAGGAGCGCGCCGCCGAGGACGCCGCGGTGCTCACCGCGACCCTGGACGAGGTGCCGGTCGAGGTCGGCGCCGACGCCGCCGCGACCGAGGAGCCGCCGGCCGGCGACGAGGCGATCGCCGTCGAGGCCGAGCCGGCTCCCGAGCCGGCCGCCGAGGCGGTCGTGGAGGACGTCGTCGAGCTGCCGGGCGAGACCGTCGCGGTGACCGACGAGGCCGCGATCGAGCCGGTGACCGAGGAGCCGGCGCCCGCCGCGGACGCCGAGGTGCCCCCGGAGGTCGGGTCGGTGCCGCGGCCGCGCCGCCGGCGGGCCGCCAGCCGCCCGGCCGGACCGCCGGTCGCCTGAGGGCGGGTTCGACCGGCCCGGCGTCCCTCGGGTACGCTGGTCGGGTTGCACCGCCCCGGCTGCGCACCTCCCGGTGCCGCCGCGCCGGCGAGCGCGACCCGTCCAGCACCCGGCGCCGAACCGGATCGTGCGCGCAGGACACAGAGCTAGAGGAAGAACGAGGAGTCAGTGGTGTACGCAGTCGTGAAGGCCGGCGGCAGCCAGCACAAGGTGGCTGTCGGGGACCGGTTCACGGTCAACCGCCTGGCCGGTGAGGCGGGCGACACCGTCACCCTCCCGGCGATCCTGCTGGTCGACGGCGACAGCGTCACCAGCGACGCCGCCGCGCTGGCCACGGTGACCGTGACCGGCGAGATCGTGGGCCACGGCAAGGGCCCGAAGATCAAGATCCACAAGTTCAAGAACAAGACCGGCTACCACAAGCGGCAGGGGCACCGTCAGCCCCTGACCGACGTCGTGGTCCGCGACATCACGAAGGGCTGACGCCGAGATGGCACACAAGAAGGGCGCCTCGTCCTCCCGCAACGGCCGCGACTCCAACGCCCAGCGGCTCGGCGTCAAGCGCTTCGGCGGCCAGGTCGTCAAGGCCGGCGAGATCATCGTCCGCCAGCGCGGCACCCACTTCCACCCCGGTCTCGGGGTCGGCCGTGGCGGCGACGACACGCTGTTCGCGCTCGAGCCCGGTGCCGTGACCTTCGGCACCCGCCGGGGCCGCAAGACGGTGTCGATCACCGCCGTCGAGGCCTGAGCACCTCCCAGTTCCCCTCACGGGCACCCCGGCGTCGGCACGACGTCGGGGTGCCCGCGTTTCGTAGCAGCAGGTAGGAGACCGCAGCAGTGGCCGCGTTCGTCGACCGGGTGACGGTCCACGTCGCCGCCGGCAACGGCGGCCACGGCGTCGCGTCGGTCCACCGGGAGAAGTTCAAGCCGCTCGGCGGGCCCGACGGCGGCAACGGCGGGGACGGCGGGGACGTCGTCCTCGAGGTCGACCCCAGCGTGCACACGCTGCTGGACTTCCACCACCGCCCGCACCAGAAAGCCGGCAACGGCCGCCCCGGCGCCGGCAGCAACCGCAACGGCGCGAAGGGCGAGGACCGCGTGCTGCGGGTCCCCGAGGGCACGGTCGTCGTCGTGGACGGCGAGGTCGTCGCCGACCTGATGGGCGCCGGCACCCGCGTGGTGCTCGCCGCCGGCGGCAAGGGCGGCCTCGGCAACGCCGCGCTGGCCAACCCGCGGCGCCGGGCCCCCGGCTTCGCCCTGCTCGGCGAGCCCGGCGAGGCGGTCGACGCCGTCCTGGAGCTCAAGAGCATCGCCGACGTCGGCCTGGTCGGGTACCCGTCGGCCGGCAAGTCGTCGCTGGTGGCCGCGATGTCGGCCGCGCGCCCCAAGATCGCCGACTACCCGTTCACCACGCTGGTGCCCAACCTCGGTGTCGTCCGCGCCGGCGACGTCACCTTCACCATGGCCGACGTCCCCGGCCTGATCCCGGGCGCCTCCACGGGCAAGGGTCTCGGCCTGCAGTTCCTCCGCCACGTCGAGCGCTGCGCCGTCCTGGTGCACGTGGTCGACATGGCGACCATGGAGCCGGGCCGCGACCCGGAGACCGACATCGAGGTGCTCACCCACGAGCTGCGCGAGTACGGCGGCGACGAGCTCGACCTGGTGGGACGGCTCCGGTTCGCCGTCCTCAACAAGATCGACGTGCCGGACGCGCGCGACCTGGTCGACCTGGTGCGCGAGTCGCTGGAGAAGCTCGGTCTGCGGGTCTTCCCGGTCAGCGCGGCCACCGGCGAGGGGCTGCCCGAGCTGGGCTACGCCCTGGCCGCCGCGGTCGAGGAGCACCGCGCCACGCTGCCGCCGCCGGAGCCGGTGCGGGTGACGCTCACCCCGCGGGCGGTCGACGACTCGGGGTTCACCGTCGAGCGCGACCCGGCCGGGGCGGGGCTGGGCGAGGGCGGAGCGTTCGTCGTCCGCGGCGCCAAGCCCGAGCGCTGGGTGCGGCAGACCGACTTCGCCAACGACGAGGCCGTGGGCTACCTCGCCGACCGGCTCAACCGGCTGGGTGTGGAGGAGGAGCTGGCCCGGGCGGGCGCGGTCGAGGGCGACGCGGTCACCATCGGCGACGTCACCTTCGACTGGGTGCCCACGCTGCCGGCCGGCACGCTGTCGGCCGAGGAGGCCGCCGGCCTCGGCGGCCGCGGCACCGACAACCGGCTGGAGACGACCGAGCGGGTCGGCGCGGCCGAGCGGCTCGCGGCCAAGAAGGCCCGGCGGGTGCCCTACGAGGTCACCGAGGACGGCTGGACCGACGAGGACCTGGAGGAGCTGGAGTGACGGCGCGCCCGGAGATCGCCAAGGCGCAGCGGGTCGTCGTCAAGGTCGGGTCGTCGTCGCTGACCACGCTGCCCGGCGGGCTGGACGCCGAGCGGCTCACCGCGCTCGTCGACGTCCTCGGCGGGCTGCGCGCCGCCGGCCGCGAGGTCGTGCTGGTCTCCTCCGGCGCCATCGCCGCCGGGCTCGCGCCGCTGGGCATCTCCGGCCGGCCACGCGACCTGGCGACCGCCCAGGCGGCGGCAAGCGTCGGCCAGCTGCGGCTCGTGGAGACCTACGCCGACGCCTTCGCCCGGCACGGGGTCACGGTCGGGCAGGTGCTGCTCACCGCCGACGACCTCACCCGGCGCAGTCACTACCGCAACGCCGAGCGCACCCTCGACCGGCTGATCGCGCTCGGCGCCCTGCCGATCGTCAACGAGAACGACACCGTGGCCACCGAGGAGATCCGCTTCGGCGACAACGACCGGCTGGCCGCCCTGGTGGCGCACGTGGTCAGGGCCGACGCGCTCGTCCTCCTCTCCGACGTCGACGGCGTCTACGACGGCGACCCGCGCAAGGGCCCGGCCCGGCTGATCGACACCGTGACCGACCCGGCGGTGCTCGACGCCGTGGAGCTCGGCACCGCCAAGCGCAACGGGGTCGGCACCGGCGGCATGGCCACCAAGGTCGAGGCGGCGCTGATCGCCGCGCACGCCGGCGTGCCCGTCGTCGTCACCTCCACCCCCCAGGCCGCCGCCGCGCTGGCCGGCGAGCAGGTGGGCACCCACTTCGCGGTCATGGCGCCGCGGCCGCGGACGCGCCAGTTCTGGCTGCGGTTCGCCACCCGGCCGCGTGGGCGGCTGCTGCTGGACGCGGGCGCGGTGGCCGCCGTCCGCGAGCGGCACGCCTCGCTGCTCGCCGCCGGCATCACCGGCCTGGTGGGGGAGTTCCTCGCCGACGACCCGGTCGAGCTGGTCGGACCGGACGGCGTCGTCGTCGCCCGGGGTCTGGTCGCCTACGACTCCCGGGAGCTGCCGGCGCTGCTCGGCCGCAAGACGACCGAGCTGGAGCCGGAGTACCAGCGCGAGGTCGTCCACCGCGACGAGATGGTGCTGGTCCGGCGCCCGTCACTGGGCTGACAGACTGCGACCGTGACCGTCCGACCCATCCGCGAGCTCGGCGACCCGGTGCTGCGCACGCCCGCCGACGAGGTCAAGGCATTCGACAAGGACCTCGCCGCCCTCGTCCGCGACCTCGAGGAGACCGTCGACCACCCCGGGCGGGCCGGGCTGGCCGGCCCGCAGATCGGCGTCAGCCTGCGGGTCTTCTCCTACAACATCGACGGCGAGATCGGGCACCTGGTCAACCCGGTGATCACCGAGCGCTCCGAGGAGACCCAGGACGGCGACGAGGGGTGCCTGTCGGTGCCCGGCATCTGGGCGCCGACCGTGCGCGCGATGTGGTGCGTCGCCGAGGGTTTCGACGTCAACGGCAAGCCGCTGCGGCTGGAGGGCGAGGGGCTCATGGCCCGCTGCCTGCAGCACGAGGTCGACCACCTCGACGGCAAGGTCTTCCTCGACCGGCTGACCGGCGACGCCCGCAAGAACGCGCTGCGGGCACTGCGCGCCCGCTGACAGCTCACGGTAGGACGGCGACGGCCTCCACCTCGACCAGCAGGTCGGGCTCGCCGAGGCCGGAGACCGACAGCAGGGTGACCGGCTTGACGGGGTCCTTGCCCATGCGGGCCGCGGCCCGGGCCACGCCCTCGCCGAGCGCGGCCAGCTTGTCGGCGCTCCAGTCGACGACGTAGACGGTCAGCTTGGCGACGTCGTCGAAGCTGCCGCCCACGGTCTCGAGGGCCGCGGACACGTTGAGGTAGGCCTGCTCGACCTGCGCGGCGAGGTCGCCCTCGCCGACCGGCGTGCCGTCGGCGGTGCGGGCCACCTGGCCGGCGAGGTAGACGGTGCGCGAGCCCGTGGCCACGGCGACCTGGCGGTAGTGCTCGGGCTGGGGCAGGGCGGCGGGGTCGAGCAGCTGGACCGGCATGACGGGGATCCCTCCTCGGGGTTGCATGACAGTGTTATGTATAACAGGTCTATGTATCCTGGGCAAGTGCCGCGCGCCGCCGATCCCGCCGTCCGCACCACTCTCGTCGAGCGGGCCGCCGAGCTGCTCGCCCGCCGTGAGCCGGTGACCCTGCGCGGGCTGGTCGAGGCGACCGGCACCTCGACGATGGCGGTCTACACGCACTTCGGGGGGATGCCGGGGCTGTGGCGGGCGGTCCGGCAGGAGGGCTTCACCCGGCTCAACGCCGCGCTGGAGGCCGTGCCGCGCACCGACGACCCGGTGCGCGACCTCGCCGCCCTGGGCTCGGCGTACTGCGGGGTCGCGGTGGCCGTCCCGCACCTGTACCGGGCGATGTTCGACGCCGCCGCGGAGCTGGAGGACCCGGAGGCGGCGGGAGCGGGCCTGGCCGCGCTGGCCGGGTGCGCCGAGCGGGCGCGGGCGGACGGGCGCTTCACGGCGTCTCCCGACGACGTCGCCGTCCGCTTCTGGGCGGCCGGCCACGGCCTGGCGATGCTGGTGGTCACCGGCGTCCTGGGCGGCGACGCACTGGACGTGCACGGCCCGGCGCTGGCCACCGCGGTGTTCCTCGAGGCCGGCGACCAGCCGGAGCGGGTCCGCCGCTCGGTGACCGCCGGGTGGGAGGTCCCGCGCTGAGTTCTGGGTGCGAACCGGGCCGCGTACCCTCGCGGACGTGCCCGACGTCGCCGACCTGCCGCTGATCGGTGCCGCCGCGCTGCGTGCGCGCGCGGCCTCCCGCGTGCTGCGGACCCTGCCCACCGACGTGAAGGACGGCGCCCTGGCCGCCATCGCCGACGCGCTGGTCGAGCGGGTGGACGAGATCCTCGAGGCCAACGCCGCCGACGTGGCCGCCGCCCGCGCCGACGGGACGCCGGAGTCGACGGTCGACCGGCTGCGCCTGGACGCCGGCCGGGTGGCCGGGGTCGCCGACGCGCTGCGCACGCTCATCGCGCTGCCCGACCCGGTGGGCGACGTCGTCCGCGGGTCGCGGCTGCCCAACGGGCTGGAGCTCAAGCAGGTCCGCGTGCCGCTCGGCGTGGTCGGCATCGTCTACGAGGCGCGGCCCAACGTGACCGTCGACGCCGCGGGCCTGTGCCTGAAGAGCGGCAACGCGGCGCTGCTGCGGGGCTCGGCGTCGGCGTTCCGCACCAACACCGTGCTCGTGGCGGTGATGACCGAGGCGGCGGCCAAGGCCGGGCTGCCCGAGGGCTCGATCGGGCTGCTGCCGGCCGACCGAGCGTCGGTCGGGGAGCTGCTGGGCGCCCGCGGGTTCGTCGACGTCGTCATCCCGCGCGGCGGCGGCTCGCTGATCCAGCGGGTGGTGAACGAGGCGAAGGTGCCGGTGATCGAGACCGGCGAGGGCAACTGCCACGTCTACGTCGATGCCTCCGCCGATCCGGCGATCGCCGAGGCCGTCGTCCTCAACTCCAAGACGCACCGGGTGAGCGTCTGCAACTCCGCCGAGACGCTGCTCGTGCACCGCGACGTGCCGTTCCTGCCGCGGCTGCTCGCCGCGCTGGCCGACTCCGGCGTGACGCTGCACGGCGACGACGCCGCCCGGGCCGCGCACGACGCCGTCCGCCCGGCCACCGACGAGGACTGGGCGACCGAGTACCTGTCGATGGACATGGCCGTGCGCGTCGTGGACGACCTGCCGGCCGCGCTGGACCACATCGCCCGGTGGAGCACCGGGCACACCGAGGCGATCGTCGCCGACTCGGCGACGGCGATCGCGGCGTTCACCGCCGGGGTGGACGCGGCCGCGGTGATGGTGAACGCCTCCACCCGGTTCACCGACGGCGGCGAGTTCGGGTTCGGCGCCGAGATCGGCATCTCCACGCAGAAGCTGCACGCCCGGGGGCCGCTGGGGCTGCCGGAACTGACCTCGACCACCTACGTGGTCACCGGGAACGGCCACACCCGCTAGGAGTTCCTTTGCCCCTCCCGCCGACGCAGTCCCCGCAGTTCTCCTCGGTCGCGGACGTCAGCAAGCGGCTGTCGACGGCCGGCTACCTGCCCGACGCGCAGATCGCCACGACCGTCTTCCTCGCCGACCGGCTGGGCAAGCCGCTGCTGGTCGAGGGGCCGGCGGGCACCGGCAAGACCGAGCTGGCCAAGGCGCTGGCGGCGGCGACGGGCTCGGAGCTGATCCGGCTGCAGTGCTACGAGGGCCTCGACGAGGCGCGGGCGCTGTACGAGTGGAACTACAAGAAGCAGCTGCTGCGGATCCAGGCGGCGCAGGGCACGGACGGCGCCGACTGGGACACGGTGCACGACGACATCTTCGGCGAGGAGTTCCTGCTCTCCCGGCCGCTGCTGACCGCGATCCGGCGCACCGAGCCGACCGTGCTGCTCGTCGACGAGACCGACAAGGCCGACGTCGAGGTGGAGGGGCTGCTGCTGGAGGTGCTCAGCGACTTCCAGGTCACCATCCCCGAGCTCGGCACGGTCACCGCGGCCCGCCGGCCCACCGTCGTCCTCACCTCGAACGCAACCCGCGAGCTGTCGGAGGCGCTCAAGCGGCGCTGCCTGTACCTGGCGCTGGACTACCCGTCGGCCGAGCGGGAGCGGGAGATCGTGCTCTCCCGCGTGCCCGACCTGGCGCCGGGGCTGGCCGAGCAGCTGGTGCGGACCATCCGGGCGCTGCGGGCGCTGGAGCTGAAGAAGTCGCCGTCGATCTCCGAGACGCTGGACTGGGCGCAGACCCTGCTGGAGCTGGGCCTGGACACCCTGGACGAGGGCGCCGTGAGGTCGACGCTGGGCGTGGTGCTCAAGCACGCCAGCGACCAGGAACGGGCCGCGGCCGAGCTGCGGCTGAACTGATGGGCGCGCCGTCCGCCTCGCGGGAGCCCGGCGGGCTCGCCGGGCACCTCGACGGCTTCGTGCGCGCGGTCCGCGAGGCCGGGATCCCGGTCGGGATCAGCCAGGCGGTCGACGCGGCCGAGATCCTCACCGCGGTGGACCTGCTCGACCGGGAGCAGCTGCGGCACGGGCTGGCGGCGGTGCTGCTGCAGCGGGCCGCGCAGCGCCCGGCCTACGACGTGCTGTTCGACCTGTGGTGGCCGTTGGGCGACCGGCCGGCGGCCGGCGAGCCGTCCGGTGGGGACGGCGACGGCGAGCCCGGGACGACGCTGGACCTGCCCGACGACGGCGATCCCGGCCGGATGACCGAGCTTATGCGCGAGCAGCTGCTGCAGCTGCTGCTCGACGGCGACGACGAGGCGCTGCGGCGCTTCGCCCGCCAGGCGGTCGACCTGCTGGGGCAGGCGGCGCCGTCGCCGTCGGGGCAGTCGTTCTTCAGCTACCGGGTGATGCGGGCGCTCTCCCCGGACACGCTGGTCTCCCAGCTGCTGGCCGGCCTGCTGAACGGCGGGGAGCGCGGCGGGCTGGCCGAGCAGGTGGCGCGGCAGACGATCCGCGAGCGGCTGGCGGCGTTCCGGGCGGCGGTGGAGGCGGAGGTGCGGCGGCGCTCGGCCGAGCAGCGCGGCCGCGACCGGGTGGCCAAGAGCGCGGTGCGGCCGCTGGCCGACCAGGTGGACTTCCTGCGGGCCCAGCAGTCGGACCTGGCCGAGTTGCGCCGGACGGTGGCGCCGCTGGCCCGCCGGCTGGCGGTGCGGCTGTCGGCGCGGCGCCGGCACGGCCGGGAGGGGCGGCTGGACTTCCGCAAGACGGTGCGGGCGTCGCTGGGCACCGGCGGCGTGCCGGTCGTGACCCACCACCGGCCGCGCAAGGTGCACAAGCCCGAGCTCGTGGTGCTCTGCGACATCTCCGGCTCGGTCGCCGGGTTCAGCCACTTCACGCTGATGCTCACCCAGGCGCTGCGCGAGCACTTCACCGGCGTGCGGGCGTTCGCCTTCGTCGACTCGACCGACGAGGTCACCCGGTTCTTCCGGCCCGGCGCCGACGTCGTCGACGCGGTGTCCCGGATCGGGCGGGAGGCCGACGTCGTCTCCTTCGACGGGCACAGCGACTACGGCAACGCGTTCGAGGTGTTCCTCGACCGGTGGCCGACGGCGCTGGGGCCGAAGTCGTCGCTGCTCGTGCTCGGGGACGGGCGCACCAACTACCGCCGCCCGGGCCTGCCGGTGCTCGCCGAGATGGTGAAGCGGAGCCGGTCGGCGCACTGGCTGAACCCCGAGCCGCAGCGGCTGTGGGGGAGCGGCGACTCCGCCGCCGACCAGTACGGCGAGGTCATCGACATGGTCGAGTGCCGCAACGCCGCCCAGCTCGCCGACTTCGTCACCACCCTCTGAGCCGCGCCGCTCCCTGCCGCCGTGTCGTCTCGTCGACACGGCGACCTGTCGGCGCCTCGACACGCCCGGGACGGTGATCCCGGCCGGGGCTCGTAACCGAACGACACGTGTGGCGTTCTCCAGTGCGGCGCCGTTGCTCCGCACCGGCGGCCCCCGTCCACCCGGCGGTCCACCCCGGAACCGCCGGCGGGCGGCGACCGGCTGCACGGGGGAGCCGGTCGCGCACCGGTCCCCGCCCGGGCGGGGACCGTGGCGGCCCGTCGGGGCCGGTCCCGCCCGGACCGGCCCCGGCGAGCACCGGTTAGGCTCGATCGGTGGCAGGTGGGCGGATCGGGGTGATGGGCGGGACGTTCGATCCCATCCACCACGGCCACCTGGTGGCCGCCAGCGAGGTCGCCGGGCTGTTCGGCCTCGACGAGGTGGTGTTCGTCCCCACCGGTCAGCCGTGGCAGAAGAGCGACCGCGAGGTCGCCCCGGCCGAGGACCGCTACCTCATGACGGTCATCGCGACCGCCTCCAACCCCCGCTTCTCGGTGAGCCGGGTCGACATCGACCGCGGCGGGCCGACGTACACCATCGACACGCTCACCGACCTGAAGGTCCAGCGGCCCGACTCCGAGCTCTTCTTCATCACCGGCGCCGACGCCCTCTCCCAGATCCTGAGCTGGCGCGACAGCGAGCAGTGCTTCTCGCTGGCGCACTTCATCGGCGTCACCCGGCCCGGGTTCACGCTGGCCGACGCCCACCTGCCCGAGGGCGTGGTGAGCCTCGTCGAGGTGCCCGCGCTGGCGATCAGCTCCACCGACTGCCGCGAGCGCGTCGCCCGCGGCATGCCGGTCTGGTACCTCGTGCCCGACGGGGTCGTCCAGTACATCGAGAAGCGCGGGCTCTACCGCCAGGGCCGGCCCGCCCGTCGGGCCGGCGACGTGCTCGACGGCCGCCCCGCCGGTGACCGCCCGACCTACGACCGGCCGCCACCATCGGCCAACGGCGGACCCGGCCG
Source organism: Blastococcus sp. SYSU D00669 (assembly GCF_054050715.1). NCBI lineage: Bacteria > Bacillati > Actinomycetota > Actinomycetes > Geodermatophilales > Geodermatophilaceae > Blastococcus > Blastococcus sp. SYSU D00669. Next base: position 133,839 of record NZ_JBJGZV010000002.1, on the reverse strand, counting down.
CCCGCCGTCCTCCGAACCACCGTCCCCCCATACAGTCGAGGTGCCCCGATGACCGCCTCCACCGAGGCGCGCGAGACCGCGTTGGCCGCTGCCCAGGCCGCCGCCGACAAGCTCGCCACCGACGTCTCGATTGTCGACGTGAGCGACCGGCTGGCCATCACCGACGCGTTCGTGCTCGCCTCCGCTCCCAACGAGCGGCAGGTGCAGGCGATCGTCGACGAGGTCGAGGAGCGGCTGCGCCAGCAGGGCATCAAGCCGGTCCGCCGCGAGGGCGTGGCCGAGGCCCGCTGGGTGCTGCTCGACTTCGTCGACGTCGTGGTGCACGTCCAGCACGCCGAGGAGCGGGCGTACTACGCGCTCGAGCGGCTCTGGAAGGACTGCCCGACCATCCCGTTCGTCGACCGCGACGCCGCCCGGCACGCGGCCGGCATCGACACCGGTGGCCCGGCTGTCGGTGGCACTGCCGTCGGTGGTCCCGCCGCCGGCGACGGGGCGGGCACGCTGTCGGCCGACGACGTCGACCCGGGTAGCGCCGACCCGACGCCGCTGGAGCCCCCGCCGGCCGCGGACCCGACCGAGCGGTGACCGCCGCGCCCGCCGCGCTGCCGGTACCGCGTCTGGTGCTCTGGCGGCACGGCCGGACGGAGTGGAACGCGACCGGCCGCTTCCAGGGCCAGCTGGACCCGCCGCTGGACGACGAGGGCCGCCGGCAGGCCGCCCGGGTGGCCCCCCTCCTGGCCGGGGTGCTGCCGGCCGGTGACGCGGTCGTGGTGTCCAGCGACCTCGGGCGGGCCGTCGAGACCGCCGGCGCGCTCACCGAGGTGCTCGGGATCCCGCTGCGCGTGGACGCCCGGCTGCGCGAGCACGGCCTGGGCTGCTGGGAGGGCCTCACCCGCGACGAGGTGGCCGAGCGCTACCCCGACCAGTACGCCGACTGGATGACCGGCCGTCCGGTGCTCGGCCGCGGCGGGGAGGAGGCCGCGCAGGTCGCCGAGCGCGCCCTGGCCGCCCTCGCCGACCTTCCGCCGGCCGCGGCGGCCGTCGTCGTGACGCACGGCGGTACGGCCGGCCGGATGCTCGAGGCTCTGCTGGGGCTGGGCTCGGAGCACCGGCGGGTGTTCGGTCCGCTCGCCAACTGCGCGTGGAGCGAGCTGCGCTTCCAGGACCCGCGTTGGCGGCTGGTCCGCCACAACAGCTGGGTGCCGGCGAGCGTCGAGGGCGCCGGTCCGGCACCGGGCGCGGCACCGCCGGCGGGGGCGACGCCCGAGGAAGGCGCGCCGGCGCGGCCCACCGACGCCGACGCCGTCTGAGCCTTTCGGGCGACCTCGCCGCCGCTGGTGCGGCATCGGCGCGCAGGCGGGCTAGCCTCGGCCGGTGTCCGTCGCCGTCGTCACCGATTCGACGGCCTACCTGCCCGCGGACCTCGTGGAGCGGTACGGCATCGAGGTCGTGCCGCTGTACGTGGTGCTGCCCGGCCGCTCGGGCAGCGAGGGCCGCGACATCGGGCCCCACGACGTCGCCGCCACCCTCTCCGCCCGCGGCCAGGTGTCGACCTCCCGCCCGACCCCCGGCGACTTCGTGGCCGCCTACCGCCGCTGCCTCGACGGCGGCGCCGACCGGATCGTCTCGGTGCACCTCTCCGCGGAGCTGTCGGGCACCTGGGACGCCGCACGGCTGGCCGCGGCGCAGGTCGGGGAGCACGTGGTCACGGTGATCGACTCGCGGGCGACCGCGATGGCCACGGGCTTCGCCGTCCTGGCCGCCGCCCGCGCCGCGGCCGACGGCGCCCCCGCCGACGCGGTCGCGGACGCGGCCCGCGACACCGCCGCGGCCACCAGGACGCTGTTCGTCGTCGAGACCCTCGAGCACCTGCGCCGGGGCGGCCGGATCGGGGCCGCCGCCGCCATCCTCGGCTCCGCGCTGGCCGTGAAGCCGGTGCTGCACGTCGTCGACGGCAAGGTCGTCCCCCTCGAGAAGGTGCGCACCTCGGCCCGGGCCTTCAACCGGCTCGTGCAGCGGGCGGTGGAGACGGCCGGCACCGGCCCCGCCTCCCTGGCGGTGCACCACCTGGCGGCGCCGGAGCGGGCCGAGCGCCTCGCCGCCGAGCTGCGCCAGCGGCTGCCCGAGGCCACGGAGCTGTACGTCAGCGAGCTGGGCGCCGCGATCGGCGCGCACGTCGGCCCCGGCGCGGTGGGCGTCGTGGTGGTGCCGGCGCCCGCCGAGGAGGCGCCGGACGGCCCGGCCGAGGACGGCGACCGGGGAGAGCCCGCGGCGGAGTGAGGACGGCACGGCGGGCACCCTGCCCCACGCCCCGGCCCGCGCGTCGTCCGTCGTCCACAGCCGGGGGCGGCGTCCACAGATCCGCCTGAGCGCCGCCCGGACGGCTGCCCGGTCCCTAGCGTCGCGCCGGTGCGCTCCTCCTCCCGCCGCATCGACGACGCCGACGTGATCCGCGCCCGGCTGCGCGCCCTCCTGGCCGAGAGCGAGCGGGCCGGTGGCTGGGTGCCCGACGACGACCCCGACCCCGACCCACCGGAGCCGGAGGACGCCGACGAGGACGGCGGGGGAGCGCCACCCGGCATCGGCAGGCACCGGGCGCCCGCGACGGCCGTGCGGCTCGACCCCGGCCGTCGCGGTGCCCGCGCGCTGTGGATCGCGGGACTGCTCGCCGGGCTGCTGCTCGTCGTCTGGACCTGGCTGGACCGCCCCCGCGTCGAACCCGTCGAGCCGGCCGAACCCGGCGGCACCACCGCGCCGGCCGCCCCGGAGGTGGGCGAGGCCGCCGGGACGGCGACGACCGTCGTGGTGTCGGTCGTGGGGCTGGTGGCGCGGCCGGGGCTGGTCACGCTGCCGACCGGCGCTCGGGTGGCCGACGCGATCGCCGCCGCCGGCGGGCTGCTGCCGGAGGCCGATCCGGCTTCGGTCAACCTCGCCGCGGTCGTCACCGACGGCCAGCAGGTGGCGGTGGGCGTGGCGGGCGCGGCCGGCGGTCCGGCCGGCGAGACCGCCGGCGGCGGGACGGCCGGCGGTGGCCTGGTGGACCTCAACACCGCCACCGAGACCGACCTGGACGCCCTGCCGGGCATCGGCCCGGTGCTGGCCCAGCGCATCGTCGCCCACCGCGACCGGCAGGGCCGCTTCGCCAGCGTCGAGCAGCTCGACGACGTGCCGGGCATCGGCCCGGCGATCTACGCCCAGCTCGCTGACCTGGTGACCGTGTGAGCACCGGCGCGCAGTGGACGTGGCTGGACCTCCGGCTCGTCCCCGCGGCGGCCGCCTCGTGGCTCGCCACCCTGACGGTCCCGTTCGTGCCCGTGCGGGCGCTGGCGGTGGTCGCCGCGGCCGCGGGGGTGGCCGGGCTCGTGCTGGCCGTCCGGAGCCGCCGGGCGCCGGCGCTGGTCGCGCTGGGCGTGCTCGCCGCGCTCGCCCTGACCGCGACCGCCGGTGCGGTCCGCGGTCTGCAGCGGGACGCCTCTCCGCTGCGCGCCGCGGCTGAGCGGGACCGGACCGTCGAGGTGCAGGTGGTGCTCGACGACGTGCCGCGGCGCCTGACCGGCGCCGGCGCCTCCCGCGTCGTCGCGGACGCGACCGTGCGCGCGGTCCGGGTGGGCGGGACGACGACCCGGGTGGACGACGACGTCCTGCTGTTCGCCCCCGCCGAGGCCTGGGCCGACCTGCCGCCCGGTCAGCCGGTGCGGGCGCCGGTCCGTGCGTCCCTGCCCCCCGACGGGCACCTGGTGGCCGTGCTCGGCGCGCGGGGCCCACCGGAGCTCGTCGGGCCGCCGGGCCGGGCACAGCGCGTCGCCGCCGGTGTGCGCGAGGGCCTGGCCGCGTCGTCGGCACGGGTGCTCCCGCCGCGACCGGCGGGACTGCTGCCGGGGCTCGTGGTCGGCGACACCAGCGGCATGGACCCGGTGCTCCGGGAGGACTTCCGGCGCACCGGCCTGGCACACCTGACCGCGGTCTCGGGGGCCAACGTGGCGATCGTGGTCGCCGGCGTGCTGTGGCCGCTGCGCCGCCGGGCGGTCGACCGGCGGGTGCAGGCGCTGGCCGGGGCGGCCGGCCTGGCCGGCTTCGTGGTGCTGGCCGGGCCGAGCGCGAGCGTGCTGCGGGCCGCGGCCATGGGCGCGGTCGTGCTGATCGCCCTCGCCTCGGGGCGGGAGCGGGCCGCGGTGCCGGCCCTGTGCGCCGGCGTGCTGGTCCTGCTGCTGGTGGAGCCGGCGCTGGCTGCCGACCCTGGCTTCGCGCTCTCGGTCGCCGCCACGGCCGCGATCGTCCTCCTCGCCCGCCGCTGGTCCCGGGCGCTGCGCCAGCGCGGCGTCCCGACGCCGGTCGCCGACGCGCTCGCGGTCAGCGCGGCGGCCGGCCTGGCGACCGCGCCGCTCGTGGCCGCGCTGAGCGGGCAGGTCAGCCTGGTCTCGCTGCCGGCCAACCTCCTCGCCGCGCCCGCCGTCGCCCCGGCCACCGTGCTGGGGCTGCTGGCGGCGCTGGCCACCCCGGTCAGCCCGGCGGCCGGTGACGTCCTGGTGTGGCTGGCCGGCTGGCCGGTGCGCTGGCTGGTGGTCGTGGCCGAGCGCGGTGCGGCGCTGCCCGACGCCGCCGTGGGGTGGACCGCCGGCACCGCGGGCGCGGTGGGTCTCACCGTGCTGCTCCTGGGCTGCGCCGCCGTGCTGTGGCGCTTCCCGCGCACGCGCCCGCTCGCGCTGGCGGTCGTGGTCGGCCTCGTCGTGGTCGGCTGGCCGCTGCGCCAGGCGGTGCGCGGGTGGCCGCCGCCGTCCACCGTGGCCGTCGCCTGCGACGTCGGCCAGGGCGACGCCCTCGTCCTCCCGACCGGCCCGGGGGAGGCGCTGCTCGTCGACGCCGGGCCCGACATCGGGGCGGTGGACCGCTGCCTGGACCGGCTCGGCGTCGACCGGCTGCGCATGGTCCTGCTCTCCCACCTCGATGCCGACCACGCCGGCGGCCTGGCCGGCGCGCTCGGCGGCCGCCGGGTGGACGTGGTGGCGACCGGCACCCTGTCCCCGGCCGACGAGCGGGGCACCGCCGTCGACCGGCTCACGGCCGCGTCCGGCGCCCGCCGCGAGGTCCTGGTGCCCGGGGACCGGCGCACCCTCGGGAGGGCGCGACTGGAGGTGCTGGCGCCCCCACCGGAGATCGCCACCGCCGGCGCCGAGCCCAACGACCTCTCGGTGGTCGCCCGCGTCACGGTGCACGGGGTGCGGGTGCTGCTCACCGGCGACCTCAGCGCCCAGGCGCAGGCCCGCGTGCTCGCCCGCGGCGTCGACCTGCGGGCCGACGTGCTCAAGGTGCCGCACCACGGCAGCGCCGACGTCGACCCGGCCTTCCTCGCCGCGAGCGGTGCACGGGTGGCGCTGGTGTCGGTCGGCGCCGACAACGGCTACGGCCACCCGACCGCCACCGCGCTGCGCCTGCTGGCCCGCGACGGGATGCGGGTCTACCGCACCGACCGCCAGGGCGACGTCGCCGTCGCCGGCACCGCGGAGGAGTGGGGCGTCGCGGTCGCCACCCCCGCGCCGGGCCGGGACCGTCGGCGCGCCGTGACACCATGCAGGCGTGGCAGCGGCACCTCCGGCACCGACCTCCCGGCTCCGGGTCGTGGTGGGGGAGGAGGAGCTGCTGCGCGCCCGCGCGGTCAGCGCCGTGCGCGCCGCGGTGCTCGAGCGCCACCCCGACGCCGAGGAGCACGACCTCGTAGCCGCCGGCCTCCCCGTGGGCCACCTCGCCGACGTGCTGGCTCCGTCGCTGTTCGGCGGGCACCGGCTGGTCACCGTCAGCGGCGTGCACGAGGCGGCGGGCGCCCTGGCCGACGCGCTGACCGCCTTCGCCAAGGACCCCGATCCCGACCTGACGCTGGTGATCGTGCACGCCGGCGGCAAGCGCAACGAGGCGCTGGTCAAGGCGTTCAGGGCCGCGGGCGCCGCGGTCGACGAGTGCCCCAAGATCACCTCACCCGGCGACCGCGCCAACTTCGTGCGCAACGAGGTGCGGTCGGCGGGCGGGCGGATCACCGCCGACGCCCTGGCCGCGCTGGTCGAGGCGGTCGGCAACGACCTGCGGCAGCTGTCGTCGGCGGCCAGCCAGCTGGTCTCCGACTTCGGCGGCACGATCGACGCCGACGCGGTCGCCCGATTCCACCGCGGCCAGGCGGAGGTCACCGGGTTCACCGTGGCCGAGAAGGTGCTGGTGGGCGACCGGCAGGGGGCCGTCGAGACGCTGCGCTGGGCCCTGGAGCGCGGTGTCGCGCACGTGCTCATCGCCGACGCGATCGCCGACGGCGTGCGGACCGCGGCCCGGGTGGCCAGCCTGAACAGCAGCAACCCCGGCGACCTGGCCCGGGCGCTGAAGATGCCGCCCTGGAAGGTGAAGCGGGCCCAGGCGCAGTCCCGCGGCTGGAGCATCGACGGGCTGCAGCGGGCCATCGGCGTCACCGCCGAGCTGAACGCCGACGTCAAGGGTGCGGCGGCCAGCGCCGACTACGCCCTCGAGCGGGCGGTCCGCCGGATCATCGAGATCCGCACCGAGACCCGCCGGGACCGCGCCGTCCGCGGTCGCTGACCCGCGATCCGGTCGATCGGCTGCCGCCCTCAGAAGCGGTCGCGCCGCCCCTTCGGCCCGTCGGGGCAGGGCTATCGCCACTGGTCCGGCCGTCCGCGCGCGGCGACGGTGGGCCGCGGGAGGTGCTGATGACCGAGCTGCTCACCGGCACAAGGAGGGCCGTCGAGGCCGCGACGCTCGCTCCGTCGTCGCACAACACCCAGCCGTGGAGGTTCCGGGTTCGAGGCGACACCGTCGACCTCCTCGCCGACCGCACCCGCGAGCTGCCGGTCAACGACCCCGTCGACCGCGAACTCACGATCGGCTGCGGAGCCGCGCTGGCGAACCTGGTCGTCGCGGCGCGGGCCGGCGGCCTCGAGCCGGCGGTCGAGGTGGTGCCCGACCCCGGCGACACGGACCTGCTGGCCCGGGTGGTCCTGCGTGCAACCGGGGACCGGGCGGAGCGGGAGCTGGCAGCGGCGATCCCCGCCCGCCACACGTACCGCGAGCAGTTCGCCGACGGGCCGGCCGACGGCACGCTGGCCCGGATGGCGCGAGGCTGCGCCGACCTGGGTGTGGCCCTCTACGTCGTGACCGGCGACGCGGACCGCGCCGCGCCGGCGGACCTGGTGGCCGAGGCCGACCGGGCCCGGTTCGACGACCCGTCGTGGCGGCGCGAGCTCGCGGCGTGGATGCATCCCCGTCGCCGCGGCGACGGCCTGACCGTTCCGCCGGTCACCGGTGCGCTGACCCGGTTCGTCGTCTCGCACGTGGACGTGGGCGCGGGCACCGCCGGCGAGGACGCGGAGCACCGGCCACCCCCAGCTGGTCCTCCGCCTCGGCGTGCCGGCCCGACCGCCGCGTCCTGCGCCCCGCCGTCCGCTGGAGGACGTCTGCGACTCCGCGTGACCCCGGGCCGACGGCCCCGACATGCGACGAGCCCCCGTCCCCGGTGGGGACGAGGGCTCGTGCGAGCGGTGCGGGAGCTCAGCCCTGGATGCTGGTGAGCTGCTTGGCCATGCCCGACTTGCGGTTGGCGGCCTGGTTCTTGTGGATGATGCCCTTGCTGGCCGCCTTGTCGAGCGCCTTGCTGGCGGTCGCGAGCGCGGTGGCCGCCGCCTCGGCGTCCCCGGCGTCGGCAGCGGTGCGGAACCGCCGGACCGCCGTCTTCAGGGCGGACTTGACCGCGACGTTGCGCTGCCGGCGTCGCTCGTTGGTCTTGTTCCGCTTGATCTGGGACTTGATGTTCGCCACGCGTGAGCCTCGGTGTCTGGAAGGGGATGCCTGCTGTCCAACGTCCGGGCGCACGTGCGCACGCGGACCGGCCTGCCAGGTTACCAGCGTCGTCGCGGTCAGCCCAACCCGCGTCCGGCGGCAGCCGCACCGTCCACCGCGTCGAGGTGCGCCGAGATGAGGGCGGTCAGCGGACCGACGATCCGGCCGCTCAGGGCGTGCCCCATGCCCGGGAGGACCTCCAGCCGCGCGGAACCGATCACCGAGGCCAGGTGCGCCGCGTGCGGCGGCGGGTTGACCGGGTCCTCCGGTGCCTCGATCACCAGCGTGGGCACCCGCACGGCGGCCAGCTCCGCACCCCGGTCCAGGCCGCCCTGGTCGGCCAGCGCGTGCGCCGAGGGGTTGCGCGCGCTCCCGCTGTGGGCGATCACACGTTCCTCGAGCGCCCGGAACTCCGCCTCGTCGAACGGCAGCACCCCGCCGTCCAGGAGCCGCCAGTGCGCCACCCGCCACTCCAGCTCCGCGGCCTCGTCCCGCTCCTCGCCCATCGTCTGCCAGAGCTCCAGCAGCCGCGGGTCCGGGCCGGGCAGCTCGGACCCCCCGGTGACGTCGGCGAGCCCGGCGCCGAGGGCGGAGGTCGCGAACAGCGTCGCGCTGAGCAGCCGCTCCGGGGCGTCGAGCAGGAGCAGCTGCACCAGCGTGCCGCCCATCGACATCCCCACCACGTGCGCCCGTTCGATGCCCAGCGCGTCGAGCACCCGGACGGCGTCGGCGGCCAGGTCGCGGATCGCGTAGGGCCGGGTGTCGAAGGCCCGGGTCGAGCGGCCGGTGTCGCGGTGGTCGTAGACGACCACCCGGTGCCGCTCGGCCAGCCGGTCCACCAGCGCCGGCGGCCAGGTGGCCCCGCTGGCATTGGCGCCCATGACCAGCAGCACGGGCGTGCCGGCCGGGTCGCCGCGGTCCTCCGCCCACAGCGACACGCCCTCGGCGACGGCGATCCGGTGCTCCATCGCCGACACCCTGTCAGCTGCGCCGCGCCGCCGGCGAAGCGATTGCCCGGACCGTGGGACGATGGGCAGCACTGTGACGACTCCTGCTGCCACCGACCCGGCCCGCATCCGGAACTTCTGCATCATCGCCCACATCGACCACGGCAAGTCGACGCTGGCCGACCGGATGCTCGAGGTCACCGGGATCATCGAGGCACGGCAGATGCGCGCCCAGTACCTCGACCGCATGGACATCGAGCGCGAGCGCGGCATCACCATCAAGGCGCAGAACGTGCGGCTGCCGTGGCAGGTCGACGGCACCGAGTACGTCCTCGACATGATCGACACCCCGGGGCACGTCGACTTCACCTACGAGGTGAGCCGGAGCCTGGCCGCCTGCGAGGGCGCCGTCCTGCTCGTCGACGCCGCCCAGGGCATCGAGGCGCAGACGCTGGCCAACCTCTACCTGGCCCTCGAGAACGACCTGCACATCATCCCGGTGCTCAACAAGATCGACCTGCCGGCCGCGCAGCCGGAGAAGTACGCGGCCGAGATCGCACACATCATCGGCTGCGACCCCGGCGACGTGCTGCGGGTCAGCGGCAAGACCGGCGAGGGCGTCCCCGAGCTGCTGGACAAGATCGTCGCCGAGATCCCGGCGCCGGTCGGCGACGCCGACGGCCCCGCCCGGGCGATGATCTTCGACTCCGTCTACGACATCTACCGCGGCGTCATCACCTACGTCCGCGTCGTCGACGGCCGCATCTCCGCCCGCGAGCGGATCAAGATGATGTCCACCGGCGCCACCCACGAGCTGCTCGAGATCGGCGTCATCTCCCCGGAGCCCAAGCCGGTCGACAGCCTCGGCGTGGGCGAGGTCGGCTACTTCATCACCGGGGTGAAGGACGTCCGCCAGTCCCGCGTCGGCGACACGGTCACCCTGCAGCACAAGCCGGCCGCCGAGCCGATCGGCGGCTACAGCGACCCCAAGCCGATGGTCTACTCCGGCCTCTACCCGATCGACGGCAGTGAGTACCCGCTGCTGCGCGAGGCGCTGGACAAGCTGCTGCTCAACGACGCCGCCCTGGTCTACGAGCCCGAGACCTCCGCGGCGCTGGGCTTCGGCTTCCGCGTCGGCTTCCTCGGCCTGCTGCACCTGGAGATCGTCCGCGAGCGGCTGGAGCGCGAGGGCGGGCTCAGCCTCATCTCCACCGCGCCCAACGTCGTCTACCGCGTGGTCATGGAGGACGGCACCGAGCACACGGTGACCAACCCCAGCGACTGGCCCAGCGGCAAGATCGACACGGTCTTCGAGCCGGTCGTGAACGCCACGATCATCGCGCCGAGCGACTACACCGGCACGATCATGGAGCTCTGCCAGAGCCGCCGCGGCAGCCTCACCGGCATGGACTACCTGTCCGAGTCCCGGGTCGAGCTGCGCTACACGCTGCCGCTCGGCGAGATCATCTTCGACTTCTTCGACGCGCTGAAGTCGCGCACCCGCGGCTACGCCTCCCTCGACTACGCCGAGGCCGGCGAGCAGGAGTCGCAACTGGTCAAGGTGGACATCCTGCTGCAGGGCGAGCCGGTCGACGCCTTCAGCGCGATCGTGCACAAGGACAAGGCCTACAGCTACGGCGTGATGATGGCCGGCAAGCTGCGCGAGCTCATCCCGCGGCAGCAGTTCGAGGTGCCCATCCAGGCCGCCGTCGGCAGCCGGGTGATCGCCCGCGAGACCATCCGCGCCATCCGCAAGGACGTGCTCGCCAAGTGCTACGGCGGTGACATCACCCGCAAGCGCAAGCTGCTGGAGAAGCAGAAGGAGGGCAAGAAGCGGATGAAGATGGTCGGCCGGGTCGAGGTCCCGCAGGAGGCCTTCGTCGCCGCGCTGTCCAACTCCTCCGAGCAGTCCTCGGCGAAGAAGTGAGCGGCCGCGTCGAGGCCGTCTGCGTCTCCGGCACCACCGACCTCTACCGGCTGCCCACCCGCCGCAGCGGCATCGACAAGCAGCCGGTGGCCGGCCGGGTCACCGTCCACCCCCTCGGCCTGGACGGCGACGTGCAGGTCAACAAGAAGCACCACGGCGGCGAGGGCCAGGCCGTCTACGCCTACGCCCAGGAGGACGCCGCCTGGTGGGAGCGGGAGCTCGGCCGCGAGCTGCCGGCCGGCCGCTTCGGCGAGAACCTGCGCACAAGCGGCCTCGACCTGCTCGGCGCCGTCCTCGGCGAGCGCTGGCGCATCGGCACCGCGCTGTTCGAGGTGACCGCCTGGCGCACGCCGTGCGCCAACTTCGCCCGGTACTGGGGCGTCCCCGACCTGGTCAAGCGCTTCGCCGCGCACGGCGCCACCGGCGCCTACCTGCGGGTGCTCGAGACCGGTGAGCTCGGCGACGGGGACGACGTCCTGGTGCTCGACCGCCCCGACCACGGGGTCACGGTGGGGGAGGCCTTCCGCATCGTGACCACCCAGCAGGCCCGGCTGCCCGAGCTCGAGCCGGCACTGCCCCACCTGCCGCTCAAGGACCAGCCCAAGCTGGCCGCGCGGATCGCGGCGCGCACCGGCGTCGGCGCCTGAGCCCGGTACTGTCCGCCGCGGTACGCCGGGACCCCGCCGGCGACGGGGAGGTCGTCATGCTGCTGCGCCGCGCCGGCGCCGGGCTGCTCGCGGTGGGGCTGGTGCTCGCCGGGTGCGGCGGCGGCTCCGACGAGTCCGCGCCCGACCTGCTCGACCGCGCCAAGCAGACCCTCGACGCCGCCGACAGCGCGCACTTCGTGCTCAGCAGCGACGGCGCCCCGGCCACCGGCACCCTGCTCGTCGGCGGTGAGGGCGACATCCTCCGGCCGGCCTCCTTCCAGGGCACCCTGCAGGTGCAGACCTCCGGCGCCACCGCCGACCTCGACGTCATCTCCGTCGACGGCACCGTCTACGCCCAGCTGCCCTTCGTGCAGGCCTGGAGCGAGATCGACCCCGCGCAGTTCGGCTTCGGCGACCCCGGCGCCCTGCTCGACCCCGACACCGGCATCTCGCAGCTGCTGGCCGAGGCCGAGAACCCGGAGCTCGGCGACGAGCGCCGGGTGGACGGCGAGGTCGTGCGAGAGGTGACCGCCGAGCTGCCCGGGCAGCTGGTCGCCGACCTGCTCACCAGCGAGGACCCCGAGCAGGCGGTCCGGGCCCGGTTCGCCATCGCGACCGAGAGCGGCGAGCTGCGGCGCGCCGAGCTCACCGGGCCCTTCTTCTCCGCCGACGAGGACGGCACCTACACCCTCGAGCTCAGCGACTTCGAGGCCGATGTCGAGATCAGCGCACCGCCCACCGGCTGACGCGGCGGCCGCGCCGGCGGCCCCCGGGCTCGCCGCCGTCGTCCTCGCGACGCTCGCCGTCCTCGTCACGGCGGCCGACACCTACGTCGTCGTCCTGGCGCTGCCCGACATCCTCACCGGGGTCGGCGTCGGCATCGACGAGCTGCAGCGGGCCACCCCCATCGTCGGCGGCTTCCTGCTCGGCTACACCGCCACGCTGCCGCTGCTCGGCCGGCTGGCCGACCTGCGCGGCCGGGTGCCGGTCCTGGTCGGCTGCCTGCTGCTGTTCGCCCTCGGCTCCCTGCTGACGGCGACGGCGGTGTCGCTCGGGCCCGCGGTCGCCGGCCGGCTGCTGCAGGGCGTCGGCGCCGGCGGGCTCGTGCCCGCCACGCTGGCCCTGGTCGCCGACCGCTGGCCGCCCGAGCGCCGCGCCCTGCCGCTCGGCGTCGTGGGCGCCGTGCAGGAGGCCGGCGCCGTCCTCGGCCCGCTGGCCGGTGCCGCGGTGCTCGCCGTCGCCGACTGGCGGGCCATCTTCTGGCTCAACCTGCTGCTGGGCCTCGCGCTGGCGGTCGGCGCGCTGGTCACCGGCCGGGCCCGCCGGCCCGACCCGGTCGGCGCCGCGCTCGCCGCGCTCGCGTCGCTCGCGCTCGGCCTGCAGCTGGCCGAGCCTGCCGCGCTCGCCGAGGACGTCACCCTCGGCCTGCTCTACGTGCCGGTCGTCGACGCCGTCCCGGCCTCGACCCCGCTGGTGCTCGTCGCCGTCGTCGCCGGGGTCGCCACCGGCGTGCGCTCGCTGACCCACCCGGACGGCGCCGTGCTGCCGCTGCGCGGGCTGCGGCGGCTGGCGCGCGAGGTGGACGTCGTCGGCTCGCTGCTGGTCGTCGTGGCGCTGGGCTGCCTGGTCTGGGCCTTCGCCGCGGCCGACCCGGCCACCCAGGTCGTCGCGCACGGACCGGTGCTGCTGCCGGTCGCCGCCGTCGCGGCGGTCGCCTTCGTCGTGCACGAGCGGCGCACCGCCGACCCGGTCCTGCCGCTGGCCGCGCTCCGCCCCGTCGGTGCCTGGGGCGCCCTGCTGGTCAACCTGCTCGTCGGCGTCGCGCTCGTCGCGGCCCTCGTCGACGTCCCGCTGTTCGCCCGCGCCACCACCACCCCCGGCGACCAGTTCGGCGCGGCGCTGGTGCTGCTCCGGCTGCTCGTCGCCGTGCCGGTCGGCGCGGTGGCCGGCGGCTGGCTGTGCCGGCGGGTACCGCCGCGGGTCGTCGCCGCGGCCGGCACGGCGCTCACCGCGCTGGCGCTGGCGGCCATGACGCAGTGGGACGCGCGGTCGCTCGACGGCGCCGCCTCCTGGGCCGTGCTGCTCGCCGCCGGCCTCGGCTTCGGCCTGGCGATCGCGCCGGTCAACGCGGTCCTGCTCGCCGTCACCGGCCCGGCCGTGCACGGCAGCGCCAGCGCGCTGGCCGTGGTGGCCCGGACCGTGGGCATGCTGGTCGGCCTCTCCCTGCTGACGGCGGTGGCGCTGCGCCGGTTCACCGCCGAGGTGGCCGCCATCGGCTCGCCGGTCGAGCTCTGCCCGCGGACGCCCGCCGACTGCCCCGCCTACGACGCCGCCACCGACGCCGCCGTCCTCACCCAGCTGCACACCGTCTTCGCCGGTGCCGCGATCGCCGCGGGCCTGGCCGCCGTCGCCGCGCTCCTCCTGCTGCGGGGGAGTCGTGCTCAACCGATGAGTTGAGCACGCTGGCCCGGTCCTAGGGAGCAGCGCGCCGCACGAGGGCGGCGCCGGACCCCAGGAGGGCTGTCATGGGCAGGACGATCACCTTCGCGGCGGTGTCGATGGACGGCTTCGTCGCCGATGAGCACGACGAGGTCGGCCCCCTGTTCGACTGGTACGGCAACGGCGACGTGCCCTTCACCTTCGCCGACGAAGAGCGGGTCTTCTCCGTCACCGAGACTACGGCCGAGTTCCTCCGGTCCACCACGCCGGGCATCGGCGCGATGGTCTGCGGGCGGCGCCTGTTTGACATCACCCACGGCTGGGAGGGCCGGCCGCCCAGCGGCGAGCACGTCTACGTCGTCACCCACGCCGCGCCGACCGACTGGCCGCAGGTCGGGACGGCGCCGTTCACCTTCGTGACCGACGGCGTGCGCAGCGCCGTCGAGCAGGCCCGCGCGTTCGCCGGCGAGCGCGACGTCTCGGTCGCCGCCGGCCAGATCGGCGGTCAGGCGCTGCGCGAGGGGCTGGTCGACCGGGTCGTGATGAACCTCGTCCCGGCCGTGTTCGGCGCCGGCCGGCCGTTCTTCGGCACGGGCGGGATCGCCGAGCCCCTGCTCTTCGGCGACCCGCAGGTCGTCCGGGGCAGGCGCGTCACGCACCTGGTCTTCGACCGGGTCTGACCCCCTCCACGGAACGGCCGTCCTCGTCTACCTTGTCCGGCCAACGAGGAGGGGTGGGTGGACGGCGGCCGGCTGCGGGTGAACCTCCTGGGCGAGCTCACCGCCGCCTGCGACGGGGCACCGCTCGACCTGGGCGGGCCACGCCAGCGCGCCGTCCTGGCGGTCCTGCTGCTCGCCCGCGGCGAGATCGTGCCCGCCGACCGGCTCGTCGAGTCGGTCTGGGGTGACGCCCCGCCCGCCGACACCACCGCCGCCCTGCAGTCCTACGTCTCGCACCTGCGCCGCCGGCTCGAGCCGGGCAGCGCCGCGCGGGCCCGCTCGACGGTCCTCGTGCGGGAGGGGCCGGGGTACGCCGTCCGGCTGCCCGCCGACGCCGTCGACGCGTGGCGGTTCGAGCGGCTGCTGCAGCAGGCCGCCGCCGAGCGCGACCGGGCGGTGCCGCTGCTCGAGGAGGCGCTGGGGCTCTGGCGGGGCCCGGCCCTGGCCGACTACGCCGACGCGCCGTGGGCGCAGGCCGAGATCGGCCGGCTCGCCGAGCTGCGCGCCACCGCGCGCGAGCGGCTGCTCGCCGCCCGGCTCGACGGCGGCGAGGCCGCCCTCCTGGTGGCCGACCTCGAGGCGATGGTCGCCGAGGAGCCGCTGCGCGAGGAGCGCTGGCGGCTGCTCGCGCTGGCGCTCTACCGCGCCGGCCGGCAGGCCGACGCCCTCGCCGCGCTGCGCCGGGCGCGGACCAACCTCGCCGACGAGCTCGGCGTCGACCCCGGCCCGGCGCTGCGGGAGCTGGAGCGGGCCGTCCTCGACCAGTCGCCCGCGCTGCGGCCGCGCGTGCCCCCGCCCCGCGCCGAGCCCCCGCCCCGCGCCGGGCCCCCGGTGCCCCCGCCCCGCGTGCCCGACGACCTCGTCGACCGCGACCGCGAGCTCGCCGCCGTCCGCGCCGCCCTGGACGACCTCGCGGGGGGACGCCCGGGGCTCCTGCTGGTCGAGGGCCCGGCCGGCATCGGCAAGACCCGGCTGCTGGCCGAGGCCCGGCGGCTGGCCGCCGAGCGCGGGCTGAGGGTGCTCGCCGCCCGCGGCAGCCAGATGGAGAAGGCGTTCGGCTTCGGCGTCGTCCGGCAGCTGTTCGAACCCGAGCTGGTCGGTGCCGACCGGCGGGCGGCGCTCCTACGCGGCGCCGCGTCGGCTGCCGGCGGGGTCTTCGACCTCACCGCGGGCGAGGGCGACGGCTCGTTCGCCGTCCTCCACGGCCTGTACTGGCTGGCGGTCAACGCCGGCGCCGACGGGCCGGTGGTGCTGGCCGTGGACGACCTGCAGTGGTGCGACACCGCCTCGCTGCGCTGGCTGGTCTACCTCGCCCGCCGGCTCGACGGCGTCCCGGTCCTGCTCGTCGGCACGATCCGCACCGGCGAGCAGGTCGACGACGAGGAGCTGCTGACCGAGCTGCAGCTCGAACCCGCCGCCGTCGTCGTCACCCCGCCCGCGCTCACTCCCGAGGCGACCTCCCGCATGGTGGCGCAGCGCCTCGGCGACCCGGTCTCGCCGCTGTTCGCCCAGGCCTGCCACCGCACCACCTCGGGCAACCCGCTGCTGCTCCGCCAGCTCCTGCGCGGGCTGGAGGCCGACCGGGTGCGCCCTGACGCCGCCCACGCCGACCGGGTCGTGGCCGTCGGGTCCCGGGCCGTGTCCAGCATGGTCACCATGCGGCTGCGGCGGCTGCCGCCGGAGGTGCTGCCGGTGGCCCGGGCCGCCGCGGTGCTCGGCGACGGCGCCGCCCTGCCGGTGGTTGCCGCGCTGGCCGGGCGGTCCGACCAGGAGGCCGCCGCCGCCCTCGCGGTGCTGGCCCGCATCGAGGTCGTCAAGGACGAGTGGCCGCTGGCCTTCGCCCACCCGCTGGTGCGCGACGCGGTGTACCGCGACCTGCCCGCGGCGGAGCGCGCGCTGCTGCACGAGCGCGCCGCCCGGCTCCTCGGCGGCGCCGGGGCGGAGCAGGTGGCCGCCCACCTGCTGCGGGCGCCGCGGCGGGGCGACGCCGGCACGGTCGCGCTGCTGCGCCGGGCCGCCGCCACGGCCGCCGAGCGCGGCGCCGCGGAGACCGCGGTGACCCTGCTCCGCCGGGCGCTGGAGGAGCCGCCGGCGGACGACGGCGCCCGCCGCGACGTGCTGACCGAGCTCGGCCTGCTCGAGTCGCTGGTCGAGGGCGCGGCCGGCGCCGAGCACCTCCTGCAGGCCTACGCGCTGCACGACGACCCGCGGACCCGGGCCGACCTCGCCGTCGTCATCGGCCGGACGCAGGTGTTCGCCGGTGCGCTGGGGGTGGCGACCGCCTTCGCCCGCGAGGCGCGGCTGGCCCTGCCGCCCGAGCTGGACGACCACCGGCAGGCGCTGACCGCGCTGGAGCGCATCACCGGCTTCATGCACGACGTGGACCCCGCGGTGTGGCGCACGGCCGATCTGCCCGAACCCGGCGGCGACGGCACCGGGGCGCTGATGCTCGCCGCCACGCTGGCGTTCGAGGCGACGCTCGAGGGCGAGCAGCGCTCACGAGCGGTCGGGCTCGCCCGGGCGGCCCTCGCCGGCGACCGGCTCTGGACCGTCGACAACGGGCTGTTCTGGATCGTCGCCGCCGTCGTCCGCATGCTCGCCGACGACGACCTGGGCGACTTCTGGACCCGGGCGCGCCGCGCCGCGCACGCCCGCGGATCGGTGTTCGCCGTGCACTCCACCAACCTCTGGCAGGGGCTCTGGCACTGGCGGCGGGGCGAGCTGGACGACGCGCTCGGTCTGGTCCGCATGGCCCACGACCAGGCGCGGATCTGGGGGCACGAGAGCCTGGGCGACGCGTACGCCTTCGGGGTCGAGATCGCCTGCCACCTCGACCGGGGCGACGTCACCGCGGCCCGGAGCGCGGCGGACGCCGGGGCCGCGCTGCCGGCCGCCGGGGACGGGTACCGCTTCTTCCGGCACGCGGTGGCCCGGTTGCTGGTGGCGGAGCGCCGCTACGAGGAGGCCCTCGGCGCCGTCGTCGGGATCGCGGCCCCGGTGCCGATCCCCAACCCCGTCTGGCACCCCTGGCGCGGCACGGGCGCGCTCGCGCTGCGCGGCCTGGGCCGCACGGAGGAGGCGGTCCGGCTCGCGGAGGAGGAGGTCCGGCTGCTGCGCCGGTGGGGTGCGCCGAGCTACCTGGGCGACGGGTTGCTCCTGCTCGGCCGGCTGCGCGGCCCCTCCGGGGTGGACCTGCTGCGGGAGGCCGTCGACCTGCTGTCCACGACCCCCGCCGCGGTCGACCTGGCCCGCGCCCGCTGTGCGCTCGGCGCCACCCCGCAGGTCGCCGACGACGAGGCCGTCCCGCTGCTGCGCGCGGCGGTCGAGGCGGCGACGGAGCTCGGCGCGGAGGGCGTCCTGGCCCGGGCGTGCGCCGCGCTGGCCGCCCGGGGGGTGCGGGAGGACCACCCGGTGCCCGCGCCCCGGCGGTCCGGCGCCGAGCGGCAGGTCCTCGCGCTCGCCGCGTCGGGCCTCGACGTCGTGCAGATCGCCCAGCGGCTGTTCCTGACGCCCGGGACCGTCGGCGCCGTCCTCGAGGCGGCCGACGGCGGGCGTCTCAAGTTCCCCTCAAGTCGGCCGACGGACGCTGTCCACCACTGAGACGAGGAGACCCGTGACCCAGCAGCAGACGCCGGCTCCCGCCCACCTCCGGGCGGAGGGCCTGCGCGGGCTGTGCGGGGGAGCGGTGCACCTGCCCGGCGACCCGGCCTACGACCTGGCCCGCTCGCCGTGGAACCTGCAGATGTCCGACTACCCGGCGGCGGTCGTCTACCCGGCCTTCCCCGACGAGGTCGCCGAGGTGCTCCGCCGGGCCGCGGCCGAGGGCCTGGCGGTCGCGCCGCAGGGCACCGGGCACGGCGCCCCGCCGCTGCAGGGGCACCTGACCGAGGCGGTGCTGCTGCGCACCTCGGCGATGACCGAGCTGGTGGTGGACGCCGACCGGCGCTCCGCCCGCGTCGGCGCGGGG
Source organism: Blastococcus sp. SYSU D00669 (assembly GCF_054050715.1). Classification (NCBI taxonomy): domain Bacteria; kingdom Bacillati; phylum Actinomycetota; class Actinomycetes; order Geodermatophilales; family Geodermatophilaceae; genus Blastococcus; species Blastococcus sp. SYSU D00669. The sequence goes on along the minus strand of NZ_JBJGZV010000002.1, from coordinate 115,363 downwards.
GTGCTCTGGGGCGACCTCACGGACGCCGCCGGGCTGAGCGGGCTGGCCGCCCTGCACCCGTCCTCGCCCGACGTGGGCGTGGTCGGCTACTCCCTCGGCGGCGGCATCGGCTGGTACGCCCGGCGGCGGGGGCTGCAGTGCAACGCCGTGACGGCGGTGGAGCTGGTGCTCGCCGACGGCACCTTCGTGCGCGCCACCGCCGACGACGACGCCGACCTGTTCTGGGCCCTGCGCGGCGGGGCGGCGCCGCTGGGCGTGGTGACGGCGCTGGAGTTCGACCTGTTCCCGCTCGACACGGTGGTCGCGGGGTTCCTCGCCTGGGACTGGACCGAGGTCGAGCGCGTGCTGCCGGCCTGGGTGCGGTGGTGCGCGGCCGCCCCGGCGACCGCGACGACGTCCTTCCGGCTGCTCGACGTCCCGGTGATGGACCACGTCCCCCCGCCGCTGCGCGGCCGCCGGCTGGCCATGGTCGACGGCGCCGTGCTGGGGGACGACGGCGCCGCCGCGGAGGTGCTGGCCCCGCTGCGGGCGCTGCGGCCGGAGTTCGACACGGTGGCGCGGGTGCCGGCGGCGAGCCTGGCGCGGCTGCACCTGGAGCCGGAGGGCCCGACGCCGGCCTACGCCAGCAGCACGCTGGTCGGGTCGCTGCCCGAGCCGGCGATCGCCGCGGTCGTGGACGCCGTCGGGCCGGGCTCGGGCACGATCCTGGCCATCGCCGAGCTGCGCCACCTCGGTGGGGCGCTGGCCCGGCCGGACCCCTCCGGCGGCGCGCTGAACGCGCTGGACGGCGGCTTCCTCGCCCTGAGCGTCGGCTTCCAGGGCGACCCGGCGGTGCAACGGGTGGACGCGGCGCGGTTCCTGTCCGCCGTCGAGCCGTGGGCGACCGGCCGGCGGTACCTGCCGATGCTCGACGACCCGGTCGACACCCGGAAGGCGTTCCCGCCCGGGGTGCACGCGCGGCTGTCGGCGATCCGGCGCGGCGTCGACCCGCACGGGCTGTTCCTCTCCCCGCACCCCGCCGTCTGACGCCTTCTTGAGGCGCGCCCTCAAGAGGTGCGCAAGAGCCGGGCAAGAGCCCGGGGCCACGGTTTCCGCAGACGTCACCGCCGACGTTCCCCGGATCCAGGAGGAAACCGTGAGCTCCACCCTCGACACCGTCGTCGCCGACCTCACCGTCGACGCCCCCTTCGACGTGCTCGACGCCGTCATCACCGGCTCCGTGCACCAGCCCGGCGAGGCCGGCTACGCCGCGCACGTCACGCCGTGGAACCTCGCCGTCCCGCTGCACCCGGCCGCCGTGGTCGCCGCGCGGACGGCGGAGGACGTGGCCGCGGCGGTGCGCTTCGCCGGCGCGTTCGGCCTGACCGCCGGCGTCCAGGGCACCGGTCACGGCGCGATCCCCGGCATCGCCGGCCACCTGCTGGTGTCCACCCGCGACCTCGACGAGGTGACCGTGCACCCGGAGGGCTGGGCGCGGGTCGGCGCGGGCGTCAAGTGGCTGCGGGTCGTGCAGGAGGCCGCCCCGTACGGGCTGGCCCCGCTGTCCGGCTCGGTCACCGACGTCGGCGTGGTCGGTTACACCACCGGCGGCGGCGTCGGCCCGATGGCCCGCACGTTCGGTCTCGCGGCCGACAAGGTGCGCGCGTTCGACGTCGTCACCGGCGACGGCGTGCTGCGCCGGGTGACGCCCTCCGAGCACCCCGACCTGTTCTGGGCGCTGCGCGGCGGCAAGGGCACCACCGCGATCGTCACCGCGGTCGAGTTCGACCTGGTGCACCTGCCCACCTTCTACGGCGGCTCGGTCTGGTTCGACGCCGCGGACGCACCCCGGATCATCGCGGCCTGGCGGACGTGGGCGGCCGAGCTGCCCGAGCAGGGGACGACGTCGTTCGGGCTGTTCCAGCTGCCGCCGCTGCCCGAGGTCCCGCCGCCGCTGGCCGGCCGGATGACCCTGAGCCTGCGCTTCCTGTGGACCGGCGACCCGGAGGAGGGCGCGCGGCACCTGGACCGGATGCGCGCCGTCGCGCCCGTGGTCCTCGACGACGCCGCGCTCAAGCCCTACACCGCGGTGGACTCGGTGCACACCGACCCCGTCGACCCGACGCCCGCGGTCGACCCGGCGATCCTGCTGTCGGAGTTCCCGGCCGAGGCCGCCGACCGGCTGCTCGAGGTGGCCGGCTCCGGATCGGGCTCCTCGCTGATCCTGCTCGAGGTGCGTGCCCTGGGCGGCGCGTACGCGCGGCCGGGGGAGCACCCCAACTCCTTCTGCCACCGCGACGCGGGGTTCAGCGTGCTCGCCGTCGGGCTGGCCGCCGACGCCGACATGGCCGCCCGCGCGATGGTCGACGCCGACCGGGTGTTCGCCGCCCTCGCCCCCTGGGACAACGGGCACGTGTGGCCGAACTTCGGCCCGGTGCACGACGAGCGGTCGGCCCGGCGCGCCTACGACGAGCCGACCCTGCGGCGGCTGGCCGAGATCTCGCGCACCTACGACCCGGACGGCGTCCTGCACATCGGCCGCTGGACCCGGGACTTCTGAGCGGCGTGCAGGACTACGGTGTGGCCCGGTCCGGCGGACCGCCGGACCGGGCCGCAGCCCGAGCGGAGGCCGCCATGCCCGTAGGGATCGTCACCGACGTACCGGCGCCCATAGAGGTGTACGACGCGCTCCACGCGGAGCTCCTCCGCCGGTACCCAGGACCGGCCGAGGGGCTGCTGCTGCACGTCGCGCGGCCCACCGCGGCCGGTTTCCAGGTCGTGGAGGTCTGGGAGTCGCGGGAGGTGTTCGACCGCTACAACGCCGAGGTCGTCTTCCCGCTGATGGCGGAGCTCTCCGGCGGCGCGCCGGTGCCCGAGGGCCCCGCCCCGGAGGAGTTCGAGGTCCGCGGGCTGGTCATCCAGGGCGCCGGGGTACGGGTCTGAGGGCCCGCGCGCTCAGAGGGTGAAGACGATCTTCCCGTTCGTCCGCCCCTCGAGCATGCGCGCGAAGCCTTCCCGGGCCTCGGTCAGCGGCAGCTCGACGTCGATCTGCGGCCGCACGCCGGTGACCCGGCAGAGCTCGACCAGGTCCTCGAGCTCGTCGCGGGTGCCCATGGTCGAGCCGATGACCGACAGCTGGGTGAAGAACACCCGGTTGAGCTCCGCGCCGGGGTTGAACCCGGTGGTGGCGCCCGAGGTGACCAGCACCCCGCCGGGCTTGAGCGACTTGACGCTGTGCGACCAGGTGGCCTCGCCGACGGTCTCCATGACGCCGTCCACCCGCTCGGGCAGCCGGGCGCCGGTCTCGAACGCCTGGTCGGCGCCGAGGGCGAGGGCCGCCGCCCGCTTCTCCTCGCTGCGGCCGGTCACCCAGATCCGGTAGCCGGCGGCCCGGCCCAGCACGATCAGCGCGGTGGCGACGCCGCCGCTGGCGCCCTGCACCAGCACCGTCTGCCCGGGGCGCAGCCCGGACCGCACGAAGAGCATGCGGTAGGCGGTCAGCCAGGCGGTGGGCAGGCAGGCCGCCTCGGCGAAGGACAGCTCGGCCGGCTTGGGCAGCAGGTTCCGGCGGGGGACGGCGACCCGCTCGGCCATGGTGCCCTGGTGCAGCTCGCTGAACAGCGAGCGCTTGGGGTCCAGCGTCTCGTCCCCGGTCCAGCCGGGGCTGGCGACGACGCCGTGGACGACGACCTCGTTGCCGTCCTCGTCGAGCCCGGCGGCGTCGGTGCCGAGGATCATCGGCATCCGCTCCTGCGGCAGGCCGACGCCGCGCAGGCTGAACAGGTCGTGGTGGTTGAGCGACACCGCCTCGACCTGGACCGTCGTCCAGCCGTCGGGCGTCTCCGGCTCCGGGCGCTCGCCGATCTCCAGCACGGAGAGCGGGTCCTTCGGGGCGGGCGTGGAGACGAAGGCAGCCAGCATGGGGGGACGCTAACGAACGACCAGGACGTGCTCCCCGCGGGGGACGAACTCGCCGATCACCGGGGCGCCCGGGACCTCACCGCCGAGCAGCAGGCCGCCCGAGGTCTGCGCGTCGGCCAGCAGCAGCGCCTCGCCCTCGTCGACCGCCGACAGGTCGGTGTGCGGGCGCACCCAGTCGAGGTTGCGGCGGGTGCCGCCGGAGACGTAGCCGGCGGCGAGCGCCTCGCGTGCCCCGGTCAGGTAGGGGACGGCGGCGGCGTCGACCACCGCGGTCACCCCGCTGGCCCGGGCCATCTTGTACAGGTGGCCGAGCAGGCCGAAGCCGGTGACGTCGGTGCCGGCGCGGATGCCGGCCGCGACCGCCGCCCGGCCGGCCTCGCGGTTGAGCGCGGTCATCGACGCGACCGCCTCCGCGGAGACCTCGCCGGTCTGCTTGTGCCGGCTGTTGAGCACGCCCACACCCAGCGGCTTGGTCAGCGACAGCGGGGTGCCGGCGACCGCGGCGTCGTTGCGGATCACCCGCTCGACGTCGACCAGGCCGGTCACCGCCATCCCGTACTTCGGCTCGGGGTCGTCGATCGAGTGCCCGCCGCCGACGTGGCAGCCGGCCTCCCGGGCGACGTCCAGGCCGCCGCGCAGCACCTCGGCGGCGAGCTCGGCGGGCAGCACGTCACGCGGCCAGCCGAGCAGGTTGACCGCCAGCACCGGGGTGCCGCCCATCGCGTAGACGTCGGACAGCGCGTTGGCCGCGGCGATCCGGCCGAAGGTGTACGCGTCGTCGACGACGGGGGTGAAGAAGTCGGTGGTGAGCACCAGCCCGTGGCCGCCGGCGATGCGCACGACCGCGGCGTCGTCGCCGTCGTCGAGCCCGACGACCAGCTCGGCGGCGGGGTCCACCGGCCCGCCGGCGGTGAGGCCCGCGACGACCGCCTCCAGCTCGCCGGGCGGGATCTTGCAGGCGCAGCCACCCCCGTGCGCGTACCGGGTGAGGCGGATGGTCGGCGGGGCGGTCGTCACGCCGCCGACGCTAACCGGACCAGGCCCGGTCGACACGGCGGGGCCCGGGCGCCAGCACGGGCGCCGACCGGGGAGGTGAGGCGTGCACCGGACGCGCACCGCCATGCTCCTGGCCGTCCCGCTCGCCCGGTCCGGCTGCGCCGGCGGCGCCGACCCCGACCCCGCTCGCCGACGAGGACGCCGTCGCCGAGATGGAGCGGGTCTGCGGCGAGGGGTGACCGGTCAGGCGCGCCCGCCAGGCAGCACGGTGAGGCGGGGCGGCTGCGGCGGGGGAGCCACGGCCGGGGCCTTGGCCCCGCGGCCGAGCGCACGCCCGGCCGGGTGGGTGTCGGAGGGGGCGCCGAACAGCGCGGGGTCACGGCGGGGCGCGGTCTCGGTGGTCAGCTCGACGGCCTCGATGCGGTCCTCGCGGAACCAGCGGGGCGCCTGCCGCTCGCGGCACCACCCGACGAGGAACCAGTGGTCGTGGGCGTGGGCCAGCAGCTGCGGCTCGACCTCGCGCCGGGAGACCTGCCCCTTGCCGTCGCGGTAGCGCACGACCAGGACGCGGTGGCGGGCCACGGCCTGCTCCACCACCGACCGGATCTCGGCCGACCGGCTGGCCTCGGCGCTGACCCACAGGCTCGTCGCCAGCAGCTGCGCCCGGCGCTGCGGGTCGGGCTCGAGGACGTCGAGCACCTTCTCCAGCGCGCCGCGGCCCGCCTCGGCGTAGGCGCCGTCGGGCTGGGCGGCGAGGGCGACGGCGACGGCCGCGGCCTCCTCGGGGGTGAGGGTCACCGGGGGAAGCGTCGCGGCGGGGCGGTGCTCGGTGCGGGCCATGCCGGGAGGGTGGCGGGAGGCACTGACAGTTTCGACGACGTAGGGTTCGCGGCGGAGGCGTCAGGGTGTCTGGTGACCCCCGCGGCCTCTAAAGCCGACGTGACCGAGCAGCTCGGTCAGGCGGGTTCGATTCCCGTCCGCCTCCGCCACTCCGCCCGCCCGCCTACGCTTCGGACGTGGTGATCACGGACCCGCGCCGGCAGGTGCCGCGCACCGACGCGCTGCTGGCCGAGCCGGCCGTGGCCGCCGCCGCGGACCGGCTCGGGCGGGACCTGGTGAAGAGCGCCGTCCAGGCGGTCCAGCAGCGCGTCCGGGACGGCGAGCTGCCGCCGGGCGGCGCCGTCGACGCCGTCCTGGCCGCGCTGCCGTCGACCGCCGCCAGCTTGCGCCCCGTGCTCAACGCGACCGGGGTGCTCGTGCACACCAACCTCGGCCGGGCGCCGCTGTCGGCCGCCGCCGTCGAGGCGATCGCCGCCGCCGCCGGCACCACCGACGTCGAGCTCGACCTGGCCACCGGCCGCCGCGGCCCGCGCGGCGGGGCGGCGCTCGCGGCGCTGCTCGCCGCCGTCCCCGCGGCCGGGGCGGCGATGGTGGTCAACAACTGCGCCGCCGCGCTCGCCCTGGTGGCGACCGCGCTCGGCCAGGGCCGCGAGCTCGTGATCGCCCGCGGCGAGCTGGTCGAGATCGGCGACGGGTTCCGCATCCCCGAGCTGCTCGCCGCCACCGGTGCCCGGCTGCGCGAGGTCGGGACGACGAACCGGGTCACCCTCGACGACTACCGGGACGCCCTGCACGACGGCACCGGCGCGGTGCTCAAGGTGCACCCCTCGAACTTCGTCGTCCGCGGCTTCACCCGCGCGGTGCCGGTGCACGAGCTGGCGCAGGCGCTGCACGGCAGCGGGGTGCCGCTCGTGGCCGACGTCGGCTCGGGCCTGCTCGCGCCCGATCCCGTGCTGCCCGACGAGCCCGACCTGCAGTCGACCCTGGCCGACGGCGCCGACCTCGTGCTGGCCAGCGGCGACAAGCTGCTCGGCGGCCCGCAGGCCGGGCTGGTGCTGGGCCGGGCCGAGCTCGTGCAGCGGCTGCGCCGGCACCCCCTCTACCGGGCGCTGCGGGTCGACAAGACGACGCTGGCCGCGCTCGAGGCGACGCTGCGCGGCCCGACGCCGCCGGTGCGCGCCATGCTCGCCGCCGACGTCGGCGGCCTGCGGGCACGGGCCCGCGCGCTCGCCGAGCGGCTCGCCGCGGCCGGCGTCGACGCCCGGGCCGTCGACGCCGAGGCGCGGGTCGGCGGGGGAGGGGCGCCGGAGCACCCGCTGCCCAGCGCCGCGGTCTCGCTGCCGCCGTCCTTCGCCGAGCCGCTGCGGCTCGGGCAGCCGCCGGTCGTCGGCTACGTCGCCGACGACCGGACGCTGCTCGACCTGCGCAGCCTCCCGCCCGGGGACGACGACGCGCTGGCCGCCGCCGTGCTGGAGGTGGCCGCCCGGTGGAGGTGATCGCCACCGCGGGCCACGTCGACCACGGCAAGTCCACGCTGGTGCGGGCGCTCACCGGTATGGAGCCCGACCGGTGGGAGGAGGAGCGCCGCCGCGGGCTCACCATCGACCTCGGCTTCGCGTGGACGACGCTGCCGTCGGGACGGCGGCTGGCCGTCGTGGACGTGCCCGGGCACGAGCGGTTCGTCGGCAACATGCTGGCCGGCGTGGGATCGGTGCCCGCCGCGGTGGTCGTGGTGGCCGCCGACGACGGCTGGTCGGCGCAGACCGCCGAGCACGTCGCCGCCCTCGACGCGCTGGGCGTGCGGCACGCGCTGCTCGCCGTCACCAAGGCCGACCTGGCCGATCCCGCGCCCGTGCTGGCCGACGCGCGCGAGCGGCTCGCGAAGACCGCCATGGGCGACGTCCCCGGGGTGGCGGTCAGCGCGGTCTCCGGCGCCGGGGTCCCCGAGCTGGCCGCGGGGCTCGAGCGGGTGCTGGCCGCGCTGCCCGCACCCGACCGCGCCGCCCCCGTGCGGCTCTGGGTCGACCGGGCCTTCACCATCCGCGGCGCCGGCACCGTGGTCACGGGCACCCTCGCCGCGGGCACCGTCGCGCCCGGCGACCGGCTGGCGCTGGGCGACCGCGAGGTGGTCGTCCGGGGCGTGCACTCCCTCGGCGAGCCGGTCGAGCGGGCGGCGGCCACGGCGCGGGTCGCGCTCAACCTGCGCGGGATCGCGGTCGACGAGCTCTCCCGCGGCGACGCGCTGCTGACCCCGGGCGCGTTCCGCCGCACCGACCTGGTCGACGTCACCCTCGACGCGGTGCCGGAGGACCGGCTGCCCGCCGAGCCGGTGGTGCACGTCGGTTCGGCCACCGTCGCCGCCCGGGTGCGGCCGCTGGAGGGCAGCGCGCTGCGGCTGCGGCTGGCCGCGCCGCTGCCGCTGCGGGTGGGCGACCGCCTGCTGGTCCGCGACCCGGGCACCCGGCGCGTGCTCGGCGCCGACGTGCGCGACGTCGCCCCGCCGGAGCTGCGCCGCCGCGGTGCGGCCCGCGTGCGCGGGGCCGAGCTGGCCGCGCAGCTGCCCGGTACGGCGGGCGCGGGCGTGGACCTCGCCCGGCGGCGGTTCGTGCGGGCCGCCGACTTCGCCGCGATGGGCTGGCCCGAGCCGCCCGGCGCGGCGCGGGTCGGCCCGTGGCTCGTGGCCCCGGGCGTTCTCGACGAGCTGGCCGGCCGGCTGCCCGACGTCGTCGCCCGCTACCGCCGGCTGCGGCCGCTGGAGCCCGGCCCGCCGGTCGACGTCGTCCGCCGGGCCCTCGAGCTGCCCGGCGCCGAGCTGGTCGGCGCCCTGGTGCGGCCGCCGCTGGCGCTGCGCGACGGGCGGGTGGCCGAGGCGGCCGCGGGCCTGCCGGCGGCCGTGCAGCGCGCCGTGGACGAGGTGCGGGTGCGGCTCGCCGCCGACCCGTTCGCCGCCCCCGAGGCGGGCGACCTCGCCGCGGCCGGGCTCGGCCCGCGGGAGCTGGCGGCGGCCGTGCGGGACGGGCAGCTGGTGCGGATCGCCGACGGCGTCTACCTCGCCCCGGGCGTGGAGGGGGAGGCGCGCGCCCGCCTGACCGGGCTGCCCGCGCCGTTCACCGTGAGCCGGGCCCGCCAGGCGTGGGGGACCAGCCGCCGGGTCGCCGTCCCGCTGATGGAGTGGCTCGACGCGCGGGGCGTGACCCAGCGGCTGCCCGACAACTCCCGCCGGCTGCGCTGAGCCGGCTCAGCCGGCCGCGTTGCGCAGCACGAACTCCCGCTGCTCGGTCTCCTCGTCGCGGACCGGGTGCGCCGAGACGTCGGTAGTCTCGACCAGGTCCTCGGGGCGCACCGGCTCGGGCAGGTGCCGGAAGCGCTCGTCGTCGCGCCGCTCGGTCATGGCAGGGAGTCTGCAGGTCCTGGTGCTCTGCCCACCAGGGTGGGCAGAGCACTAGGACGCCGGTACCCACCTGGCCGGGCGCTTCTCCCGGAAGGCCGCGATGCCCTCCTGGCCCTCCTCGCTGGCGAAGAACCGGGCCGAGAGCTCCAGCAGGTCGTCGAACCGCAGCGGAGGAGCGCCGGCCCGCAGCAGCCGCTTCGTCTCGGCCAGCGCCGCGGGCGCGCCGGCCGCCAGCGCGGCGACCTGCTGTGCGACCACCTCGGAGACCTCGTCGTCGGCCGTGACCAGGTCGACCAGCCCACCGGCCGCGGCGGTGGCGGCGTCGAAGACCTCGCCGGTCAGCATCAGCCGGTGCGCGACGTGGGTCAGCATCCGCGGCAGCACCACCGCCGAGATCACCGCCGGGACGACGCCGATCCGCACCTCGCTGAACGCGAAGGTGGCCGCGGCCCCCGCGACCACGACGTCGCACGCGGCCAGCAGCCCGACCCCCCCGGCCCGCGCCGGACCCCGGACGGCGGCCAGCACCGGCTTCGGCGACGACCAGAGCGCCGCCAGGATCTCGGGGAACTCGCGGACCCCCTGGTCCTGCACGCCGCCGCCCGCGGCCTCCGACAGGTCCATCCCCGAGCAGAACACCCGGCCGGTGTGGTCGAGCACGACCACCCGCACCGCGTCGTCGGCGAGCGCCTCGGTCAGCGCGGCGCGCAGCTGCGCGCGCACCGCCCGGGACAGCGCGTTGCGGTTGGCGGGGGAGTCGAGGGTCAGCGTCGCCACCCCGCGCTCGACCGTGACCTTCAGGACGTCGTCGTCGCTCACGCCCGCCGATCCTGCCGGTCGGCGGCGCGGACGGGGGACACTGGGAGCAGATGGACACCTTCGAGCTGCCGGAGACCGCCCGCGACGGCCTGGCCACCACGCCCTTCGGGCTGTACGTGCACGTGCCGTTCTGCGCCACCCGCTGCGGCTACTGCGACTTCAACACCTACACCTCCGAGGAGCTCGGCCCCGGCGCCAGCCGGTCGGAGTACGCCGGGACGGCGATCGCCGAGCTGCGCGCCGCGGCGGCCGCCCTCGGGCCCGACCTGCCGACGGTGCGCACCGTGTTCGTCGGCGGCGGCACCCCGACGCTCCTGCCGGCCGACGACCTGGCCGCCGTCCTCGCCGAGATCCGGCGGCTGTTCCCCGTCGCCGACGACGTCGAGGTGACCACCGAGGCCAACCCCGAGACGGTGACCCCGGCGTCGCTGGCGACCCTGCGCGCGGCCGGCTACACCCGGGTCAGCCTCGGCATGCAGTCGGCCGCCGAGCACGTGCTCGCCGTCCTCGACCGGCGGCACACCCCGGGCCGGGCGGTCGAGGCCGCCCGCGAGGCCCGCGCGGCCGGCTTCGAGCACGTCAACCTCGACCTCATCTACGGCACGCCGGGGGAGACCGAGGCCGACTGGGCGGCCAGCCTCGACGCCGTCCTCGCCGCCCCGGTCGACCACGTCAGCGCCTACGCGCTGATCGTCGAGGAGGGCACCCGGCTGGCCCGGCGGATCCGCCGCGGCGAGCTGCCGATGCCCGACGACGACGTCCTCGCCGACCGCTACGAGCAGGCCGACGCGACCCTCCGCAAGGCCGGGTTCGAGTGGTACGAGGTGAGCAACTGGGCGACGTCGGACGCCGCCCGCTGCCGGCACAACGAGCTCTACTGGGCCAACGCCAACTGGTGGGGCATCGGCCCCGGCGCGCACAGCCACGTCGGCGGCCTGCGCTGGTGGAACGTCAAGCACCCCGCCGCCCACGCCGACCGGCTGGCCCGCGGCGAGAGCCCGGCGGCCGGCAGCGAACTGCTCGACGACGCCGACCGGGCGCTGGAGGCGATCATGCTCGGCCTGCGGCTGCGCGACGGCCTGCCGCTCACCGCGCTGTCCGCCGTCGGCCGGACCCGCGCCGCGGCCGCGGTCGACCGGGGCCTGCTCGAGCCGGGGGCGCACGCCGCCGGCCGCGCCGTCCTCACCGACCGCGGACGGCTGCTCGCCGACGCCGTCGTCCGGGACCTGACCGACTGACGGCCCCGGGCGCGGCAGGATGTCCCGCCGTGACCAGCGAGCCCACGGGTGCCTGGCGGCTCGCGCCGGGACTGCACCGGCTGCGCCGCTACGAGCGGGCCTGGCTGCGCCCGGACGTCCTCGCCGGCGTGGGGGTCGCCGCCTACCTCGTGCCGCAGGTCATGGCGTACGCGGCGGTGGCCGGTCTGCCCCCCGTCACCGGGCTCTGGGCGATCGGCGTCGCACTGCTCGTCTACGCCGCCCTCGGCTCGTCGCGGCAGCTCTCGGTGGGCCCGGAGTCCACCACGGCCCTGATGACCGCCCTGGCGGTCGCTCCGCTGGCCGACGGCGACCCGGTGCGCTACGCGGCCCTGGCCGCCGCGCTCGCCGTGCTCGTCGGCTTCCTGTGCCTCCTCGCGCGGCTGGCCCGGGTCGGGTTCGTGGCCGACCTGCTGTCCAAGCCGGTGCTGGTGGGCTACCTGGCCGGCGTCGCCGTGCTGATGGTCGTGAGCCAGCTCGAGCGCGTCACCGGCGTCCCGGTCGACGGCGACGGCGTCCTGGCGGAGCTGGGCTCGTTCCTCCGGGGGCTCGGGGAGGTGCAGCCGCCCACCCTCCTGCTCGCCACCGGCGTGCTCGTCCTGCTCCTGCTCGTGCAGCACTGGTTCCCGCGGGCGCCGGCACCGCTGATCGGCATCCTCGCCGCGGCGGCCGCCGTCGCCGTCTTCTCCCTCGGCGACCGGGGGATCACCGTGGTCGGCGAGATCCCGGCCGACCTGCCCGCCGTGGGCATCCCCGCCGTCGGCCTCGCCGACCTCACCGCGCTGCTCCCGGCCGCCGTCGGGGTGGCGATCGTCGGCTTCACCGACAACGTGCTCACCGCGCGGGCGTTCGCCCAGCGGGGCGGCTACCGGATCGACGCCGACCAGGAGCTGCTCGCCCTCGGGGTCGCCAACGTCGGCGTCGGGTTCGCCCAGGGGTTCCCGGTGAGCAGCAGCGGCAGCCGCACGGTGATCGGTGACGCCCTGGGCAGCCGCAGCCAGCTGCACTCGCTGGTCGCGCTGGCCACCGTCGTCCTGGCCCTGCTCCTCGCCGGGCCGGTCCTCGCGGCGTTCCCGACCGCGGCGCTCGGCGCGATCGTCGTCTACGCCGCGCTGCGGCTCGTCGACGTGGGGGAGTTCCGCCGGTTCGCCGCGTTCCGCCGCAGCGAGTTGCTGCTCGCCCTCGCCACCACGGCCGGCGTCGTCGTCCTCGGCGTGCTGCCCGGCGTGCTGGTGGCCGTCGGCCTCTCCGTGGCCGACCTGCTGCGCCGCGTCGCCCGACCGCACGACGGCATCCTGGGCTACGCCGAGGGGATCGCCGGGATGCACGACATCGACGACCACCCCGGGGCGCGGCTGGTGCCGGGCCTGGTCGTCTACCGCTACGACTCCCCGCTGTTCTTCGCCAACGCCGAGGACTTCCGGACCCGCGCGCTGGCCGCGGTCGACGGCGTGCCGACGCCGACGGAGTGGTTCGTGCTCAACGCCGAGTCCAACGTCGAGGTCGACCTCACCGGGCTGGACGCGCTGGAGGAGGTGCGGGCCGAACTGGACAGGCGGGGCATCGTCTTCGCGATGGCACGGGTCAAGGAGGACCTGCGCGTGCCCCTGGCGGCGGCGGGCCTGGTCGACCGGATCGGCGAGGAGCGGCTCTTCCCGACCCTGCCGACCGCGGTCCAGGCTTACGTCGCCTGGTACACGGCGCGGCACGGGGCGCCGCCGCCGGAGGCGTGACCGGAGGGGGCGCGGTGGGGCGCTACGACGTGCTGCGGCGGATCGAGGCGCTCGACCCCGGCCGCGACTTCCGCGAGATCTACCAGCTGACCTGCACCTACGAGTTCCCGTGGGACATGAACCAGGCGCTGAGCTTCGCCCTGTTCCGCACCTACGCGGTGCCGGGCATCGGCGGTCTGCTGGCCGGCACCGGCGAGCTGGTCGACCGGGTGCAGAAGCGCTACGACGACACCGTCCTCATCCTCGAGGCGATCCTGCGGCACGGCTTCACCGACGGCGACGGGCGGACGGCGCTGCGCCGGATGAACCGCATGCACGCCTTCCACGGCATCGGGAACGACGACCTGCGCTACGTGCTCGCCACCTTCGTCGTCACCCCGATCCGCTGGCTGGACGCGTTCGGCTGGCGCCCGATGACCGAGGTCGAGCGGATCGCGAGTGCCAACTACTACCGGGCGCTGGGCCGGCACATGGGCATCCGCGACGTGCCGGAGACCTGGCAGGCGTTCGCCCGGCACCTCGACGCCTACGAGCGGGCGCACTTCGCCTTCGACCCCGGCGGCCGCCGCGTCGCCGACACCACCCTCGAGCTGCTCAACACCTTCCCGCCCAACGACCGGCTGCCGCCGGCCCTGGTCCGGCGGATCTCCTACGCGCTCATGGACGGGCCGCTGCTCGACGCACTCGGCTACCCACGTCCGCACCCGGCGTTCCGGGCGCTGGTCCGCGCCGGCGTGCGGGCCCGCGGGCGGGTGGTGCGGTTCCTGCCGGCGCGCCGCGCGCCGCGGTGGGCCGGCGACATGCCGCAGGTCCGCAGCTACCCGCACGGGCACGACGTCGCCGAGCTGGGCACGTTCCCCGAGCGGCAGGGCGCCCCCGCGTGACGGATGTCAGGCGGGATCGACGACGTCCCGCACTGCCGCGGCACCAGGGCCGGCCGCGAGGCTTGCCGGCGTGCCAGACTCGCTCGCCCTCGACGTCTCGGGGCTGACCGTCCGCTTCGGCGACACCGTCGCCGTCGACGGCGTCGACCTCGCCATCCCGCGCGGCCGGACCGTCGCCCTGCTCGGCCCCAACGGCGCCGGCAAGTCCACCACCGTCAACGCCGTCCTCGGCCTGCTCCGGCCCGCGGCCGGCAGCATCCGGGTGCTCGGCCGGTCGCCCGCCGCCGCGGTCCGCTCCGGCGCCGTCGGCGCGATGCTGCAGCACGGCGGGCTGCCGACCGAGGCGCGCGTCGGCGAGCTGCTCGACCTGGCCCGGCGCAGCTACCCGACCGCCTGGCCGCTGGACGACCTGGTCGTCACGGCCGGCATCGACGGCCTCCTCGGACGCAGCACCGACCAGCTCTCCGGCGGCCAGCGCCAGCGGGTGCTGCTGGCCCTCGCCCTGGCCGGCGAGTCGCCGCTGCTGCTGCTCGACGAGCCGACCTCGGCCATGGACGTCGAGGGCCGCCGCGCCTTCTGGACGACGATGCGCGCGCTGGCCGGGCGCGGGCACACGGTCGTCTTCGCCACCCACCACCTCGACGAGGCCGACGCCGTCGCCGACCGCGTGGTGGTCGTCTCCGGCGGCCGCGTCGTCGCCGACGGGCCGGCCGCGCAGATCAAGGCGCGGGCCGCCGGGCGGACCATCTCCTTCACCGCCGCCGGCGGCCGGTTCGACGGCGTCCCCGGTGTGACCGCCGCCGACCGCCGCGGCGACACCGTCGCCCTGACCACGGTCGACCCGGAGGCCACGCTGCGTGCCCTGCTCACCGACGGCGTCCCGCTGGCCGACCTCGAGGTCCGCGGCGCCAGCCTCGAGGACGCCGTCCTGACCCTGACGGGAGCTGCCCGATGACGACCCTGCTGCTCTTCCAGCTGCGCCGCGTCGGCCGCAACGAGCAGTACCTGTTCTTCACCGTCCTGCTGCCGGCGCTGTTCACCGTCTTCTTCACGAAGGTCTTCGGCGGCCAAGCGACCTCGGCCGCGCAGTACCAGGACTACGCGGGGAACTTCCTGGTGTCGATGATGGCGTACGGAGCGCTCGGCGCCGCCCTGGGCGCCACCATCCGGCTCTCCTTCGACCGGGCCTCCGGCTGGCTGCGCCAGCTGCGGGTGATGCCGGTGCCGACCTGGTCGGTGCTCGCCGTCGAGGTCGTCGTCGGCGCCCTGCTCACCCTGCCCAGCCTGGTGGTCGTGGCGCTGGTCGGCCGCTTCGTCAACGGCGTGCAGCTGCCGCTCGCGACCTGGGTGGCGCTGGCCGCCGTGCTGTGGGTGGGCTCGCTCGCCTTCGTCGCCCTCGGACTGCTCATCGGCCTGGCGCTGGACGAGAAGGCCGCGGGCGGCGCCATCGGCATCCTCGGCGTCGTGCTGGCGACCCTGGGCGGGCTGTGGGTGCCGGTGCAGGTGTTCCCCGAGGCCCTGCGGGCGGTCGCCCACGCGATGCCGTCGTACTGGTACGCCGAGCTCGGGCGCGACGTGGCCGCCGGGTCGGCCCCCTCGCCGTCCGCGGTGCTCGCCGTGCTCGGCTTCGGCGTCCTGTTCGCGGGCCTGGCCACCCTGGTGGGCCGCCACCGTCCGCTGCACGCCGTCTCGGGATGAGCCGGGCTACCGTCCGGGGCGTGGACGGACGCGGACGTCGGCAGCAGATCGGCTGGGCCCTGCCCTGGCTGCTGTTCCAGGCGTTCCCGGTCGTCGACCTGGTCACCACGCCCCGGCCGGTGTGGGAGACGGTGCTGGCCGGGGTCGCGCTGCTGGCCTTCACCGTCGTCTACCTCGACGTGTTCCGGCGGGCCTTCAGCCCCTGCGGGCCCGTCGGCGCGCGGCTGGTGGTCGTGGTCGCCCTGGGCGTCGCGCTCGCCGCCTGGCAGGGGCCGCCCTGGGCCGGCCTGATGATCTACGTGTCGGCCGCCGTCTCGGTCGCGCTGCCCACGCGCTGGATCGCCCCGGCGGTGCTCGGGGCCGCGGGCGTGTGCGCGGCCGTGCTGGCGGCCCACGGCCAGCTCGGCGAGCTGTTCATCCTCCCGGTCATCTGCCTGCTCACCGCCTTCGCGCTGCAGGGCACCCGGCACCTGATCTCGATCAACGCCGAGCTCACGGAGGCCCGGGAGGAGCTGGCCCGCAACGCCGTCGCCGAGGAGCGCCTGCGCTTCGCCCGCGACCTGCACGACCTGCTCGGCCACAGCCTGTCGCTCATCGCGCTCAAGAGCGAGCTCGCCGGGCGGCTGGCCGAGCGGGACCCGGCACGGGCCCGCGAGGAGATGGCCGACGTCGAGGCCGCCGCCCGCCGCGCGCTGGCCGAGGTGCGCGACGCCGTCAGCGGCTACCGGCAGGTCAGCCTCGGCCAGGCGCTGGCCGAGGCCCGCTCGGCCCTCTCCGCCGCCGGCGTCGGGCTCAAGGCGCCGGCGGTGCCGCCGCTGCCCGCGGCGGTCGACGCCGCGCTCGGCTGGGTGGTGCGGGAGGCGGCGACGAACGTGCTGCGGCACAGCGGCGCCCGGTCGGTCACCGTCGAGCTCGCCACCACGGACGCCGACGCCACCCTGACCGTCACCGACGACGGCCACGGGCCCTCGGGGACGGCGACGGGGGGTGCCGGCCTGGCCGGCCTCGCCGAGCGGGTCGAGGCGCTGGGCGGGCACTTCCAGAGCGGTCCGGCGCCCGGTCGGGGCTTCCGGTTGCAGGCCCGGCTCCCGGTCACCGCGCCGGCGCCGACGCGGGTGGGCGCGGCGTGATCCGGGTGCTCATCGCCGAGGACCAGTCGATGGTCCGCGGGGCGCTGCGGGCGCTGCTCGACCTGGAGGACGACCTGGAGGTGGTCGCCGAGGTCGGCCGCGGCGACGCCGTGGTCGAGGCCGCGCGCGAGCACCGGCCCGACGTCGCACTGCTCGACATCGAGATGCCCGGCATGGACGGCCTCGAGGCCGCCCGCGCGCTGGCCACGGCGCTGCCGGAGGTGCGGGCCGTCGTCCTCACCACCTTCGGCCGGCCCGGGTTCCTGCGCCGGGCCATGGAGGTCGGCGCCTCCGGCTTCCTGGTCAAGGACGCCCCCGTCGCCGAGCTGGCCCGCGCGATCCGTGCGGTCGTGGCGGGGGAGCGGGTCATCGACCGCGAGCTGGCCGCCGCGGCGCTGGCCATCGGCGCCACCCCGCTGTCGGCCCGCGAGGCCGACGTGCTGCGCGAGGCGGCCGACGGTGCCACGGTCGCCGAGATCGCCCGCCGGCTGTTCCTGTCGGAGGGGACCGTGCGCAACTACCTGTCCTCGGCGATCGGCAAGACCGGCGCCCGCACCCGTGTCGAGGCCGCCCGGGTGGCCGAGGAGAAGGGCTGGCTTTAGCGGCGTTCGCGCTGCTGCGGGGCCGGCACCGGCGGCTGGGCGGGCAGCGTCTCGGTGGTCGGCCCGCTGGCCGCCTGCGACACCGGCATGAGCGCGTCGAGGTCGAGCACGCGGACGTGGATCACGTTGCGCTGCTGCAGCGCCGCCCGCAGCGCCCGGTGCAGGCCGTCCTCCAGGTACAGCTCGCCGTGCCACAGCACCGCGTGCGGGAAGAGGTCGCCGTAGAACGTCGAGTCGTCGGCGAGGAGGGCGTCGAGCGCCAGCTCCCGCTTCGTCGTCACCAGCGTGTCCAGCCGGACCTGCCGGGGTGGGATCAGCGCCCAGTCCTTGGTGGTCATCCCGTGGTCCGGGTAGGGACGGCCCTCGCGCACCGCTTTGAAGATCAGGGGAACGACCTCCGCTGTCCTGCCCCGTCCCGGGCCACCGTCCGGACCCACCCTAACGGGCGGGTCGAGCCCGCGCCGCTCCCTCGCCGGGGCGCCGACCCGCCGCGAGGCGCGCGACGGGAGCAGCCTCCGGTCGTATGCTGAACTGGCACTCGATCCCTGCGAGTGCCAACCGCCGGCACGGCGTCGACCGGTACGGGGAGGTGTACGCGTGGCGCACGAGGAGCGGCGCCTGGAGGTCCTCCGGGCCATCGTCCAGGACTTCGTCTCGACCAACGACCCGGTGGGCAGCAAGGCCCTCGCCGAG
The DNA here is from genome assembly GCF_054050715.1 of Blastococcus sp. SYSU D00669. Classification (NCBI taxonomy): domain Bacteria; kingdom Bacillati; phylum Actinomycetota; class Actinomycetes; order Geodermatophilales; family Geodermatophilaceae; genus Blastococcus; species Blastococcus sp. SYSU D00669. Next base: position 97,421 of record NZ_JBJGZV010000002.1, on the reverse strand, counting down.
CGGCACGACCTGGGGGTCTCGCCGGCGACCATCCGCAACGACATGGCGGTGCTGGAGGAGCAGGGCTACATCACCCAGCCCCACACCAGCGCGGGGCGGGTGCCCACCGACAAGGGCTACCGGCTCTTCGTCGACCGGCTCTCGGCGATCAAGCCGCTGTCGGTCGCCGAGCGACGCGCCATCGAGCGCTTCCTCGACGGCGCCGTCGACCTGCACGACGTCCTCGGCCGGACGGTGCGGCTGCTGGCGCAGCTGACCCGTCAGGTCGCCGTCGTCCAGTACCCGACCCTGTCGCGCAGCTCGGTGCGGCACCTCGAGGTGGTGCCGGTCGGCGCCACCCGGCTGCTGCTCGTCCTGATCACCGACACCGGCCGGGTGGAGCAGCGGACCGTCGAGACGCCGGTCGAGGTCGACCACGAGGCGGTCGCCGAGCTGCGGGCCCTGCTCAACTCCGCCTTCGTCGGGGTGAAGCTCGCCGACGCCGGGGCCAAGGTGCCCGACCTGCTGGAGACCGTCCCGCCGCACCTGCGGGCGCTGGTCGGCGCCGTCAGCGCCACGCTGATGGAGACCCTGGTCGAGCCGGGGGAGGACCGCCTGGTCATCGGCGGGACGGCGAACCTCGCCCGCAGCGGGGCCCTGGACTTCCCGCACAGCGTCCGGCCGCTGCTGGAGGCGCTGGAAGAACAGGTCGTGGTCCTGCGGTTGATGGGAGAGGTGGACCCGGGCACCGTGCTGGTGCGGATCGGCGAGGAGAACGCGCACGAGGCCCTGGCCGGCGCGTCGTTCGTCTCCGTGGGGTACGGCTCCGGGGACCGCGCACTGGGTGGGCTGGGCGTCGTCGGCCCCACCCGCATGGACTACCCGGGCAACATGGCCGCGGTCCGCGCCGTGGCCCGCTACGTCGGCCAGCTGCTGGCCGAGAGCTGAGGAAGAGACTTGCCGACCGACTACTACGCCGTTCTGGGGCTCGCCCGGGGCGCGACGGACAACGAGATCAAGCGCGCCTACCGGCGGCTGGCCCGTGACCTGCACCCCGACGTCAACCCCGACCCCGCGGCCAAGGAGCGCTTCCAGGAGGTCAACCGCGCCTACCAGGCGCTGACCGACCCGGACAAGCGCCGCATCGTCGACCTCGGCGGCGACCCGTTCGACACCGCCGGTGCGGGTGCGGGCGGGGGCAACCCGTTCGGCGCCGGCTTCGGCGGCCTCGGCGACATCATGGACGCCTTCTTCGGCGGCGGTGCCGCCACGCGCGGTCCGCGCAGCCGCGTGCGCGCCGGCGGCGACGCCCTCATCCGGGTCGAGCTCGACCTCGACGAGACCGTCTTCGGCACGACCAAGGAGCTCACCGTCGACACGGCGGTGCTCTGCACCACCTGCAGCGGCGCCGGCACCGCGCCCGGCACGCACCCGACCACCTGCACCACCTGCTCCGGCCGCGGCGAGGTGCAGAGCGTGCAGCGCTCGTTCCTCGGCCAGGTCGTCTCCAGCCGCACCTGCCCGACCTGCGCCGGCACCGGGCAGGTCATCCCGGAGCCGTGCCCGCAGTGCGCCGGCGACGGCCGCGTGCGCGCCCGCCGGACCATCCCGGTGAAGGTGCCGGCGGGGGTCGAGGACGGCATGCGCATCCGGCTCACCGGGCACGGCGAGGTCGGCCCCGGCGGCGGCCCGGCCGGCGACCTGTACGTGGAGATCCACGAGCGGCCGCACGCGGTGTTCACCCGCGACGGCGAGGACCTGCACTGCCGGGTCACCCTGCCCATGACCTCGGCGGCGCTGGGCACCACGCTGAACCTGACCACGCTCGACGGCGAGACCGAGCTCGACATCAAGCCCGGCACGCAGTCCGGCAGCGTGCTCACGCTGCGCGCGCAGGGCGCCCCGCGGCTGCGGGCCACCGGCCGGGGCAACCTGCTGGTGCACGTCGAGGTGCAGACGCCGACCAAGCTCGACGCCGAGCAGGAGAAGCTGCTGCGCGAGCTGGCCACGCTGCGCGGCGAGGACACCGCCGGCTCCACCCGCGAGAGCCAGCAGGGCTTCTTCTCCCGCGTCCGCGACGCGTGGAACGGGCACGCATGACGGCCGACACCGGCGCGCCCGAGCTCGACGGCGCCCCGCTGTTCCTGCTCGACGAGCTGCCCGACACCGAGGAGCTGCTCGTCGGGGGCGCGGAGGGCCGGCACGCGGTCGACGTGCTGCGCCTGGCGCCGGGGGAGACGGTCCGGGTCGGCGACGGCCGCGGGCTGGTGGCCGAGGGCGACGTCGTCGCCGCCGGGCCGGAGGGCCTGCGGGTGCGGGTGCGCGCCCGCCACGAGGTGCCGGCCCCGCAGCCGGAGCTGGTGCTGGTGCAGGCGCTGCCGAAGGGCGACCGCGGCCCGCTCGCCGTCGACCTGGCCACCGAGCTGGGCGTCGACCGGATCGTGCCGTGGACGGCGTCGCGCTGCGTCACCCGCTGGCGGGAGGACCGCGTCGACAAGGGCCTGGCCAAGTGGCGGGCCGCGGCGCGGGCGGCCACGAAGCAGTCACGCCGGCCGCGGGTCCCCGAGGTGACCGGGCCGATGACCACCCGGCAGGTCTGCGGGCTGCTCGCCGACGCCGACCTGGCGCTGGTGCTGCACGAGCAGGCCCGCCGTCCGCTGGCCGAGGTGCCGGCGCCGCGGCAGGGGACCATCGCCGTCGTGGTGGGCCCCGAGGGCGGGCTGACCGACGGCGAGATCGTCGCCTTCCGCGCCGCGGGCGCCGAGCCGGTCCGGTTGGGCCCGGAGGTGCTGCGGACCTCCACCGCCGGCGCCGCCGCCCTCGCCGCGCTGAGCGTCAAGGTCCGCTGGGCCTGACGCGGAACGGCCCCTGTCCAGGGGCCCGCCCCGGGCTTGCGAGGGGTGGGGAGGACAGGGGTCCTTATAGGGTCGCGGGCGTGAGCGACTGCCTGTTCTGCCGCATGGTCGCGGGGGAGATCCCCGCGGACGTCGTCCACGAGACCGACCGCGTGCTGGCCTTCCGCGACATCAACCCGCAGGCCCCCACCCACGTGCTGGTGATCCCGAAGGAGCACCACCGCAACCTGGGCGCCCTCGCCGCCGCCGACGCGGACCTCCTCGGCGAGGTCGCGCGGGCCGCGCACGCGGTGGCGCAGCAGGAGGGGCTCGTGGCCGACGGCGGCGTCGAGCCGGGCTACCGCGTGGTCACGAACACCGGCCCGCAGGCCGGCCAGTCGGTCGACCACCTGCACCTGCACGTGCTGGGCGGCCGGGGGCTGGGCTGGCCGCCCGGCTGATCACCCGGCGACCAGCGCAGCCAGACGGTAGGGGTCTTCCTCGGGGCCGAGGTGCCCGAGGTCGTCGAGGACGACGAGGTCGTCGCCCAGGCGGTCGGCGACGACCGCCGCCAGCGCCTCGGGGCGGAAGAAGCAGTCGTGGGCGCCGGCGACGACCACCCGCGGCACCCCACGCCACCGGTCGGTCACCTCGCGCGGGAGGGGACCCGGCGCCCCCGCGGCGTGCACGTGCCGCGCGACCAGGGCCAGCCACTCGACCAGCTCGGGCCTCGGCGCGTGCCCGGGGCCGGACATCCGGCCGGCGAGCGCTGCGGCGCTGCGCGGCGAGGGCCGGACGAGCCACCGCAGGGTCACGGCGAGCACGACCGGGGACACCCGGGCCGGCACGAAGCCCGCGGGATCGACCAGCACGAGGCGGTCGACCGCGCCGGGCGTCGCGCACAGGGCGACGGCGGCGCCCAGGGAGTGCCCGACCAGCACGAGCTGGCCGGCGCCGTCCTCCCGCACCCGGGCGACCACCTGGTCGACCCACCGTCCGTACGCGGCCATCCGATCGGGCCCCGGCCGTTCCGCCGTGCTCAGCCCCGGCTGGCCGGGCAGGTCCGGGACGACCACCTGGCCGTGCGCCCGCAGTTCCGCGACCAGGCGCAGGCTGGTCGCGGCGTTGAAGTGGGTCCCGGGCAGGAGGACGAACGTCCGGGGCCCCTCGCCGGTCACCAGGAGGTGGGTGGCACCCGTGGTGGTCTCCAGCGTCGTCCGCCCGTGCGGCACGGGCCAGGCGGCGAGCCGGTCGGCGCACCAGGCCTGCAGCCGCTCGCGGCCCTCGTCGGAGCGGTACACGCCGGCCACGCGCGGGACGCTAGCGCCGCGAACGCACCCCGGGTGCGTCCTCCGGCGCGGCCCTGACAGGCTCGGGCCATGACCGACCCGGTGCGCATCGAGAGGGACGGCGCCGTCGCCGTCGTCGTCCTGGACTCCCCGCCGCTGAACCTCTTCGACGAGGCGGTGTTCGCCGGCTACGAACGGGCGGTCGCCGAGCTGGTCGAGCTGACCGACCCCGGCCGGCCCGACCGGGCGCGGGCGGTCCTGCTCGAGGCGTGCGGCAAGGTCGTCTCCGGCGGCGTCGACGTGCACCACTTCGACGAGATCGCGCAGTCGCCGAACGGCGTCGCGCGGGGGACCGCGCTGTGGGTGCGGCTGCTGCGGCTGGCGCACACCCTCGAGGCCCTGCCGGTGCCCACCGTCTTCGCGGCGCACGGGCTCACCCTGACCGCCGCCTTCGAGCTGTCCCTGGCCTGCGACATCGTCCTGGCCGCCGAGAAGGCGAAGTTCGGGCTGGTGGAGGTCGTCGTCGGGCTCACCCCGTCGATGGGCGGCCCGCAGCGGCTGGCCGAGCGGGCCGGCCCGGCACGGGCCAAGGAGCTCATCTTCACCGGCGAGTGGTACCCGGCGGCCACGCTCGCCGACTGGAACGTGGTCAACCGCGTGCTGCCCGACGAGGGCTTCGCCGAGGCGGCCCGCGACTACGCCCGCCGGGTCGCCGCCGGCCCGACCGTGGCCCACGCGGCGACGAAGAGGCTGGTCAACGCCGCGGTCCGCGACGGCGTCCGGGCCGCCGACGAGCTGACCCCCTCGCTGTCGGGTGCGCTCTTCGCCACCGAGGACCTCAAGGGCGCCGTCCGCTCCTTCCTCGCCGACGGACCGGGCAAGGCCACCTACACAGGGCGCTGACCTGCCGGGATCGCGTGCCCCGGACGGGTAGACCAGCGGTTCGCGTCGGCCGGCGCGGGTAGACTCGTCCGGGTCCGCAACCCCTTGCAGGAAGGCAGGGTCGAGGGTTCTTGCCCGACACCTCCTCTGGCACGCCCGCCGTGCACGGCCCCACGTCGCGTGAGGCCTCGGCGCAGGCAGCCGCCACGGACGACGCCGCATCCGGTCCTGCGCCCGCGCAGCCGGCCGCCGTCCGGACCACCATCACCGTCCCCGAATCCGTCTCCATGGTCGCCCTGCTGGGCTCCGGCGACGAGCTCCTCCGCCTGGTCGAGGCCGAGGTCGACGCCGACGTCCACGTCCGCGGCAACGAGATCGCCGTGACCGGGCAGCCCGCCGACAACGCCTTCGCCGTCCGCGTCTTCGACGAGCTCATCGCGCTGCTCGGCACCGGCCAGCAGCTGCGCCCCGACTCGGTGCGCCGGGTCATCGGCATGCTCAGGAGCGGCGGCTCCGAGCGGCCGGCCGACGTCCTGAGCCTCGACATCATCAGCCGCCGGGGCCGCACGATCCGGCCCAAGACGCTGAACCAGAAGCGCTACGTCGACGCGATCGACGCACACACCATCGTGTTCGGCATCGGCCCGGCCGGTACCGGCAAGACCTACCTGGCCATGGCCAAGGCCGTGCAGGCGCTGCAGACCAAGCAGGTCAACCGGATCATCCTGACCCGGCCCGCGGTCGAGGCCGGCGAGCGGCTCGGCTACCTGCCCGGCACGCTGAGCGAGAAGATCGACCCCTACCTGCGGCCGCTGTACGACGCGCTGCACGACATGGTCGACCCCGAGTCAATTCCGCGATTGATGCAAGCGGGGACCATTGAGGTAGCGCCATTAGCGTACATGCGGGGTAGGACGCTCAATGATGCATTCGTCATTCTTGACGAAGCCCAGAACACCACGGCCGAGCAGATGAAGATGTTTCTGACGCGTCTGGGATTCGGGTCGAAGATCGTGGTCACCGGCGACATCACGCAGGTCGACCTCCCCGGCGGCGCGCAGAGCGGCCTGAAGATCGTCCGCGAGATCCTCGACGGCATCGACGACGTCCACTTCGCGAACCTGACCAGCTCCGACGTCGTCCGCCACCGGCTGGTCGGCGACATCGTCGACGCCTACGAGCGCTGGGACGCCGCCAACCAGCAGACGCGACCCGCGGCCGGGCCACCGGTGCGCGGCCCGCGCCCGCGCCGGCAGGGGAGCTGAGGGCCGTGCCGGTCGAGGTCTCCAACGAGAGCGAGATCGCCGTCGACGAGGCCGAGCTGGCGGGCGTCTGCCGGTTCGTGCTCGGCGAGATGAAGGTGAACCCGCTGGCCGAGCTGTCGGTGCTGTGCGTCGACGCCGACTACATGAGCACGCTGCACGAGCGGTGGATGGGCGAGAAGGGCCCGACCGACGTGCTCGCGTTCCCCATGGACGAGCTGGACACCGGCCGGCCCGACGACCCCGATCCCGGGCCGGCGCTGCTGGGCGACATCGTGCTGTGCCCCTCCGTCGCCGTCCGGCAGGCCCGCGCGGCCGGCCACTCCATGGACGACGAGCTGGTGCTGCTGGCCACCCACGGCGTGCTGCACCTGCTCGGCTACGACCACATGGAGCCCGAGGAGGAGAAGGAGATGTTCGGCCTCCAGCAGAAGCTGATCGACGGCTGGCGCTCCGCACCGCGGGAGCCGGTCACCGGTGAGGCCGTGAACCGGGAGACGGGGCCCCGATGACCGCGGGTGCGATCACCCTGCTGGTGATCGCCGTCCTCCTGGTCCCGCTGGCCGGCCTCTTCGGCGCGATGGACGCCGCCCTCCAGCGGGTGTCCAAGGCCCGCGTCGAGGAGATGCGCCGCGAAGGGGTCAAGCGCGCCGCCTCCCTCGAGGAGGTCCTCGGCGAGCGGGCCCGCCACGTCTCGCTGCTCCTGCTGCTGCGGGTCGTCTGCGAGATGGTCGCCGCCGTCCTGGTCACGGTGATCGTCGCCGAGCTGCTCACCGCCACGTGGCAGACCGTGCTGGTCGCGGCCGGCGTCATGACCGTGGTCAGCTACGTGCTCGTCGGCGTCGGGCCGCGCACCCTCGGCCGCCAGCACGCCTACGGCGTGGCGCTCGGCACCGCCGGCCTGGTGAAGCTGCTCGGCCGGGTGCTCGGCCCGATCGCCAGCCTGCTGATCCTCATCGGCAACGCGATCACCCCCGGCCGCGGCTTCCGCGACGGCCCGTTCTCCTCCGAGGTCGAGCTGCGCGAGCTGGTCGACATGGCCGAGGAGCGCGGCGTCGTCGAGTCCGGCGAGAGGAACATGATCCACTCGGTGTTCGAGCTGGGCGACACCATCGCCCGCGAGGTCATGGTGCCGCGCACCGAGGTGGTCTGGATCGAGCGCACCAAGACGATCCGCCAGGCGATGGCGCTCATGATGCGCAGCGGGTTCAGCCGCATCCCGGTGATCGGCGAGAACGTCGACGACGTCGTCGGGGTGGTCTACCTCAAGGACCTCATCCGCCGCTCGCAGAACCTGCCGGACCGCAACGGGCCCAAGGTCGAGGAGCTCATGCGCCGGCCCACGTTCGTGCCGGAGTCCAAGCCGGTCGACGAGCTGCTGCGCGACATGCAGGCCCAGCGCATCCACATCGCGATCGTGGTCGACGAGTACGGCGGCTTCGCCGGGCTGGTCACCATCGAGGACATCCTCGAGGAGATCGTCGGCGAGATCGCCGACGAGCACGACGCCTTCCAGCGGCCACCGGTCGAGCAGCTGCCCGACGGCTCCGCCCGGGTCACCGCCCGGCTCCCGGTCGAGGACCTCGCCGAGCTCTTCCACGTCGAGCTGCCCCAGGACGACGACGTCGAGACCGTGGGCGGTCTGCTCGCCCGCGCGCTGGGCCGGGTGCCCATCGAGGGGTCGGCCGCGGAGGTCGACGGGCTGCGCCTGGTCGCCGAGAGCACCGGCGGCCGCCGCAACCGCATCGACACGATCCTCGTCTGCCGGGTGCCCGAGCCGGAGGACGGCGAGGAGGGCGAGCCCGTCCGCGCCGAGGAGCCCGCCGCCGTCGAGAGCTGACGCTGGTGTGGAATGGGGCCGTGCCCGATCTCGACCCCGAGGACGCCAAGCTGATCACCCTCGCCCGTTCGGCCCGCGGCCGCACCGGCGCTGCCGAGGGCGCGGCGGTGCGCGACACCGACGGCCGCACCTACCTCGCGGCGAGCGTCGCGCTGCCGTCGCTGCAGCTCTCGGCGCTGCAGGCCGCCGTCGCCGCCGCGGTCTCCAGCGGCGTGACCGGGCTCGAGGCGGCGGCGGTCGTGTCGGAGGCCGACGCGGTCGAGCAGGAGGGGCTGGCCGCCGTCCACGACCTCACGCCGTCGGCCCCGGTGCTCCTCGCCGGCCCTGACGGCGCCCTCAAGGTCTAGGCGTTCCTGGCCCGGGCCTCGGCGGCGATCCGCTGCGCGTCCGCCAGGTAGGTCTCGCGCCGGGCCAGCGCCTCCCGCACGTACGCCGCGACGGCGTCGGCGTCCACCTCGGCGCCGAAGGCGAAGTCCCACGTCATGAGGGTCGAGCTGCCGGCGCGCAGGACCGATCGCGGGTCGTCCATGAGCACGCCCCACAGGAAGCGCAGCTGGACGCCCTTCGTGCTGGCACCGACGGCGACCACCCACTGCCGCCACGTCGCGTCGAGCGTGTACATGAGCAGGCGGTACTTCACCGCGACGTCGAGGTCCGGCTCGACCCGGCGGATCACGGCGTCCAGCGCCCGGACGGTCCCGTGCGCCGCCTCGTCGACGCCGGCCAGGTACTCCTCGAGGGCGCTCACAGCTCGCCGTCCCGCGCCCACTTCTCCATCGCCGGCAGCAGCGGGCGCGGCGCGAGCATGAGCACCGGCCGCAGCTCCTCCCAGCCCTTCTCCTTGCACCGCACCGCGTAGGCCTGGTGCTCGGCGTCGACGGGGTTGGCGAGGTCCAGCACGCCGCCGTCCTCGCCGTAGAGCTGCACGTGGTAGATCCACTCGGTGCCGTCGGGATCGGTGCGCCGGAACGTCGCCTCGAACACCATCCGCTCGCCGGCGAGGGTGTCCAGGCACTCCTCGTAGCGGTCGTGCAGCATGCCCATCCACCGCTCGGTCTCCTCCTGGGCGCCGGGCAGCAGGCGCGCGCGGGACAGCTCGAGGCGCATCCCCGGGGGCACGGACGGCGGCATCGCGAAGTCGGTCACGCCGCGCACCCTGCCAGGTCAGAGCGGGTGGTCGAGCGCCTCGGCGAACGCCTCGGGATCGCGCACCCACACGGTGAGCGCGCGTTCGGTCTCGCCGTCGGCGGCCAGGTGGCGGACGGCGACCCGCTGCCGCCCCGGCCACCAGCCGCCCCGCCGCTTCGCCCGCGGCCACCCCGCCGGCGGCGCCCCGCGGACGACGTCCTGCACCAGGCCGCGGGTGACCACGCCGAACGACGACGGCTGCCGCAGGCCGGCGATGTCGGTGGACAGGCCGAAGTCGCTCACGGTGAGCCGGCCGGTGGAGAACAGGACCACCAGCACGACCAGGCCGAGGACGAGGGGCAGCTCACCGGTGACGGCATCGGCGCCGTCCCGCCAGCCGAGGAAGGCCAGCCACGCCGCGGCCGCTGCCAGGGTCAGCGCGACGACCGGCCAGCGCACCGGGTCGTACTGCCAGTAGCGCAGCGGCGCCGGGGTCACGGTGACCGAGCGCCGGGGCCGGCGGGGGGAGAAGAACCCGAACGCCGTCACCTGCGAGATGTGCCGCTCGCGGTCGCGGGCCGCCCGCACGACCGGTGGCTCGTCGTTCCCGCGTCGCGCCCGTCCCGCCATGCGCACGATCTTCCCAACCTCCGCTCCCGGCGCCGAAAGCGGAGCCGCTCCCCGCGCCGCGAGCGGAGGTGTCGGTGCGGGGTGGGAGACTGGACGGCGTGACCGAGGAGCAGGGGGAGCGGCCGTACCGCAGCGGCTTCGCCTGCCTGGTCGGCCGCCCCAACGCGGGCAAGACGACGCTCACCAACGCGATGGTCGGCACCAAGGTCGGCATCGTCAGCAACCGGCCGCAGACCACCCGCCACGCCATCCGCGGCGTGGTGACCCGGCCCGGGGGCCAGCTGGTGCTGGTCGACACGCCCGGCCTGCACAAGCCGCGCAGCCTGCTGGGCCGCCGGCTCAACGACGTCGTCCGCGACACCCTCGCCGACGTCGACGTGATCGTCTTCTGCATCCCCGCCGACCAGCCCGTCGGCCAGGGCGACCGGTTCATCGCCCGGCAGCTGCGCGAGTTCAGGGCCCCGGTCGTCGTCGTGGTCACCAAGACCGACGCCGCGGGCAAGAAGCAGATCGCCGAGCAGCTGGTCGCGGCCAGCCAGCTGGTCGAGGCCGCCGAGGTCGTGCCGGTGAGCGCGGTGGCCGGCGACCAGGTCGAGCTGCTCGAGGACCTCCTGGTCGGGCTGCTGCCCGAGGGCCCGGCGATGTACCCGGAGGAGCAGCAGACCGACGACGACGTCGAGCGGCAGATCGCCGAGCTGATCCGCGAGGCGGCGCTGGAGAAGGTGTACGAGGAGGTGCCGCACTCCCTGGCGGTCACGGTCGAGGAGCTGATCCGCCGTCCCGACCCCAAGAAGGGCGATGCCGAGCTGGTCGAGGTGCGCGCACTGCTGCACGTCGAGCGGGCGAGCCAGAAGCCGATGCTGCTCGGCCGCGGCGGCGAGATGATCAAGCGGATCGGCACCGAGGCCCGCGCGGGGCTGGAGCAGCTGCTCGGCTCCCGGGTGCACCTCGACCTGCACGTGACCGTCCTGGGGGAATGGCAGGACGACCCCAAGAAGCTGAACCGGCTCGGCTACTGATGAGCACCACTCCGAAGTCGCTGTACCGCGACGAGGGCGTCGTCCTCCGCACCCAGAAGCTGGGCGAGGCCGACCGGATCGTCACCGTGCTCACCCGCCGGCACGGCAAGGTGCGCGCCGTCGCCAAGGGCGTGCGCCGCACCAAGAGCAAGTTCGGCGCCCGGCTGGAGCCGTTCAGCCACGTCGACCTGCAGCTCTACACCGGCCGCAGCCTCGACATCGTCAGCCAGGCGGAGTCCATCCGCGCCTACGGCGAGCCGATCGTCACCGACTACCCGGCCTACACCGCCGGCACCGCCGTCCTGGAGACCGCCGACCGGCTCACCGCCGAGGAGAAGGAACCGTCGCTGCGGCTGTTCCTGCTCGTGATCGGCGCGCTGCGGACGCTGGCCGAGCAGACCCACCCCGCCCCGCTCGTCCTCGACGCCTTCCTGCTGCGGGCCATGTCGGTCGCCGGCTGGGAGCCCGCGTTGGGCGACTGCGCCCGCTGCGGCGAGGAGGGCCCGCACCGGCACTTCTCCGTGCCCGCCGGCGGCACCGTCTGCCCGCCGTGCCGCCCGACCGGCGCCGGCATGCCCAACCCGCTCACCATCGCCCACCTCGACGCGCTGCTGTCCGGGGACTGGGACCGGGCCGAGGCCAGCCTGCCGCCGCAGTGCCGGGAGGGCAGCGGCCTGGTCGCCGCCCTGCTGCAGTGGCACCTGGAGCGGGGTCTGCGCTCGCTGGCGCTGGTGGACCGCAGCTGATGCCGCAGCCACCGAACCCGCACCCGTCCGGCGCGCGGCCGCCGGACATCCCCAGGGACAAGGTCCCGCGGCACGTCGCGCTCGTCATGGACGGCAACGGCCGCTGGGCCGAGCAGCGCGGGCTGCCACGCACCAAGGGCCACGAGGCGGGGGAGTCCTCGCTGTTCGACTGCGTCGAGGGCGCGATCGAGCTGGGCGTCCAGTCGCTGTCGGCCTACGCCTTCTCCACCGAGAACTGGCGGCGCAGCCCCGACGAGGTCCGGTTCCTCATGGGGTTCAACCGCGACGTCATCCGCCGCAGGCGTGACGAGATGCACGCCATGGGGGTGCGGGTGCGGTGGGCCGGCCGCCGGCCGCGGCTGTGGCGCAGCGTCATCAAGGAGCTCGAGATCGCCGAGGAGCTCACCCGCGACAACGACGTCCTGACCCTGACCATGTGCGTGAACTACGGCGGCCGGGCCGAGATCGCCGACGCCGCCGCCGCGATCGCGCGCGAGGTCGCGGCCGGCCGGCTCGACCCCGACAAGGTCGACGAGGGGACCGTCGCCCGGTTCCTCGACGAGCCGGACATGCCCGACGTCGACCTGTTCGTGCGCAGCTCGGGGGAGAACCGCACCAGCAACTTCCTGCTCTGGCAGTCCGCCTACGCCGAGCTGGTGTTCCTCGACACCCTGTGGCCGGACTTCGACCGCCGGCACCTGTGGGCGGCGTGCGAGGAGTACGCCTCCCGGCAGCGCCGGTTCGGGAGCGCGTGACGACAGCCCCGGGGGCATCGCAGCGAGGAACGAGCAAGGAGCGGACCGGGGCGCGGAGTCGCGCCCTCGGGACGGCCTAGCCGCCGAAGTCGGAGTAGTCGGGGTTGTTCCACCAGTCGAGCAGCGAGACCAGCCCGGCGGTGCCGCCGTTGCGGATCCGCACGATCGCCTGGGTGCCGAACTCGGTCTCGGTCCAGATCAGCGTGGCGGTGTTCTGCTCGTCGACGTAGCAGGCGATGCGGCCGCGGACCTGGTCGTTCGCCGTCCAGTTGCCGTACCCCTGCGACTCCGGGCAGTTGGTGCCGCCCGAGAACTCCACCAGCCCGAGGCGCTCGACGTCGGCGGTGAACGCGGCGTCCAGGGTCTCCTCGTCGGGGTAGAGGAAGAACCGGGTGGCCCGCGGCCCGGGCTGGCTGCTGCTCGGGCCGCAGTCGACCGCCGCGACGTCGCCGTCGTCGGCCGGCGGCGCCGGGCGGCACGCCTCCCGGTCGACGCCGGCCGGGACGACGGCGACCAGCTCGTCGTGCTGCGGCCCGGGCCGCGGGTCCTGCGGGGTGGGCAGCGCGTCGGCCCCGCCGGTCTCGACGAGGACGACGACGAGCACCAGCGCGGCCGCCAGCAACGCGGCGAGGCCGAGGAGCACCGCCGGCACGCGGGACCGGCGGGGTGCGGCCGCCGGCGCCGGCACGGCACGCGGCGGCGGCACGGCGCCGCCCGGGGGCGGCGTCGCCGCGAAGGGCTGGGGCGCGGCGGTCGGGAACGCCGGCGCGGCACCCGGATCGGTGCCGACGGGCGCCGGCGGGACGGCGGTGGCGCCGGTCATGCCGATCGTCCGGGGACCGACGGGGTCGCCGGGGGAGGTGCCCCGGACCGGTGGCGGCGCGTCGGCCGCGGGCCGGACGCCGGCCGACACGAGGGCCCGCCGGGCCGCCGTGGCCAGGGCCCCGGCGGAGGGCCACCGGTCCTCCGGCGCCTTGGCCAGGCCCTTCTGCACAACCTCGTCCAGGGCCGCCGGCACTTCCGGCCGCACCGCGGACACGCTCGGCGGCGGGGTGTTGATGTGCGCCCACATCAGCGGCGCGAGGTCGGTGCCGGGGAAGGGGCGGCGTCCGGTGAGGGCCTCGAACAGCACGCAGGCCAGGGAGTAGACGTCGCTGCGGGCGTCCAGCGGCCGCTCGAGGAACCGCTCGGGCGCCATGTAGTCGAACGAGCCGACGGCCGAGCCCACGCGCGTCAGCGACGGTCCCTCGTTGTCCATGACCGACCGGGCGATGCCGAAGTCGACGAGGTAGACGAACGCGTCGTCCACCTCGCCCTGCTCGTCGGTGGCGCAGACCAGCACGTTGGACGGCTTGACGTCACGGTGCACCAGGCCGGCGCCGTGGGCGGCGTCCAGCGCGTGCGCCACCTGACCGATCACCGCCACCGCCTGGCGCGGGGAGAGCGGCCCGTCGGCGGCGATGGCCGCCGCGAGGTCGCGGCCCTGCACCAGCCGCATGTCGAGGAACAGCCGGCCGTCGATCTCGCCGAACCGGTGGATGGGCACCACGTGCGGCTCGGACAGCCGCGCGGCGGCGTGCGCCTCGCGGCGGAACCGTTCCCGGTAGTCGCGGTCGGTGGCCAGGTGCTCGGCGAGCACCTTGAGCGCGACGACCCGGTCGTGCTCGGTGTCGTAGGCGCGGTAGACCTCGCCCATGCCACCACGCCCGATCAGCCCCTCGAGGCGGTACGGGCCGAACCGTTCGAACTCCACGAGCAGCCCTCCGGGCGGGTCGGACGACGGCGAAGTCTAGGCCGGTGAGGGCCGCGGACGCAGTGCGCGCGGCCTCGCGCGCAAGGTCGGCGCAAGCCGCTTCCAAGTGGTCCGCGCGACCCTTCCGGTGCCGCTCGGGACATCCCTCGAGCGGGCCCCGACCACCATTCGGCATCGACTGCTCCCGACGCGCATGGACCCGTTGACACGGGTACCGCGTGCGCCCGAGAGTGGCGGCTCCCCGTGAGAGGACGGAACCCCCACCGTGAGCGAGAGCACGATCGCGCCGCAGCACGCCCAGGGTGCCGGCGCGCCCACCCAGCCGGGTGATCTGAACGACCAGCTGATCGCCAGCGACTTCTGGACAGACCAGATGCTGGCCGAGGCGGGCATCCCGATCATCGACGTACCGTTCGTCACCTTCGGTGGCGGCATCGGGTCCTTCGTGACCGTCGACTACCTGCGCATCTGCGGGGTGCCGACCAACGCCATCCGCGTGCTGACCCCGCTCAAGACCCCGTGGGAGAGCTACGAGTACCTGACCACGGTCTCGCAGATCCCCCGGCAGGAGCGGCTGCGCTCGGACTCCTCCTCCACCCCCGACAACATCTGGGGCTTCCCGAGCTACGCCCTGCGCGAGGGCCTCCACGGCAACCTCAAGCAGCTCTGGAACGTCCTCGTCGAGCCCATCTTCGCGAACTACTACACGCCCAAGGCGGGCGCGGCGTTCGAGTCGATGGAGAAGGAGATGTACCGCATCCGCTACCCGGAGATGGTCGTCCACGGCCAGGTCCGGATGGTGCGGCGCCGGGTCGGCGGCGGGTACTTCACCATCCTCACGCCGCCGGAGGGCGCGGCGCCCACCAAGCGGATCGCCTACCGCAGCCAGTGGGTGCACGTCGCCGTCGGCTACCCGGGTCTGAAGTTCCTCGACGACCTGCAGAACTACCGCAAGGAGCACAACGACTACTCGAAGGTCGTCAACGCCTACGAGCCGCACGAGCACATCTACGAGAAGCTCAAGCTCAAGCCGTGCACGCTGCTGATCCGCGGTGGCGGCATCGTGGCCTCCCGCGTGCTGCAGCGGATCATCGACGACCGCGACCGGCTGGGCCTGCAGACCCAGATCGTGCACCTGTTCCGCACGTACATCGACAAGCCCCACGGCAACGGCATCTTCAAGCGCCGCAAGGGCGCCGACGGCTGGGCCTACCAGGGCTTCAACTACCCCAAGTCGGTGTGGGGCGGGCAGCTCAAGCAGCAGGTCCGCAAGAGCGAGGGCCAGGAGCGGGCCAAGCTCTACAAGGAGATGGGCGGCACCAACACGCCCGTCCGCCGCGACTGGCAGGAGCAGCTGTCCCGCGGCCGGCGCGAGGGCTGGTACCGGGTCATGATCGGCCAGATCGACAACATGCGGCCGGTCGGCGACCTGGTCGAGGTGGCGGTGTCCAGCGACCAGGGCCCGCAGATCGGCACGTTCGACGCCGTCATCGACTGCACGGGTCTCGAGGCCGACATCCGCGAGCACCGCGTCCTGGCCGACCTACTGGACCACTCCAACGCCACCCGCAACCCGGTGGGCCGGCTCGACGTGCAGCGCAACTTCGAGGTCACCGGCACGCAGAACGGCGGCAAGATGTACGCCTCCGGCAGCGCGACGCTCGGCGGTCCGTTCCCCGGCGTCGACACCTTCTTCGGCCTGCAGATCGCGGCCCAGGAGATCGCCGACGACCTGATCAAGCAGGGCTTCGCCAAAAAGCTGGGCCCCGGTCGCTCGACCAGCCAGTGGTGGAAGTGGGTCCGGAACAAGCCGATCTGACCCGCCGCCCTCCACGCAACCCTCGACCCCGAGAGAGACGACCGTGCTGCCCACCCTGAACGGCCGCATCCAGACACGGATCTTCCTGCTGGCTGTGGTCGGGTCCCTGTGGACCCTGATCATCACGCCCATCCTGCCCATCGACGCCCCGCTGGGCACGGCCTACAAGGTCACCTTCTCGGTGCTCCTCGTGGTCACCGTGCTCGGCGTGCTGTGGGAGTTCATCTACCACGGCATCCAGCAGTTCCGGTGGGAGAAGGACTGGCCCACCCTGTTCGGCCTGCTCACCGCCATCCCCGAGGGACTGCTGGTGTGGTTCCTGTTCAAGGGTGGCGCGGTCTGGTGGATCGAGCCGAACGAACTGCCCGGCCCGGCCTTCGTCATCGACTTCGCGACGACGTGGCTCGTGGTCTGGCTGGTCGCCAACGGCCCGATGCGGGTGCCCTTCATCCACTGGCGGATCAACGGCGGGAGGCTCATCTGATGTCCGCCGACAGCGCCCTGGCGCCGTCCTCGTCCCCGGCGCCGACCACGGTGCCGCCGTTCGACCAGGTCGCGGTGGCGATCGCCCCCGGTGACGACCTCGTCGTCCGGATGCCCGGCATCCTGCTGGTCGTCGGGGTGGACGCCACCCCGGCACCGCCGCCGTCGGCTCCCAAGCTGGGCGGCTGGGGCGCGGCGCCGGCGAAGCCCCCGGCCGCCGCGCCGGTCGGCGACACCAAGGTCGGCGAGCTCGTCGCGCTGTGCCGCCGGGTCTCGGCCGCGGGCAGCCGCGCGCCGGGCCGCCGGCTGCACGACGAGCTGCGCCGCTGGCTGCCCACCGTGGCCGAGCTCCCCTCGTTCGCGCTCGCCGCGGCGACCGAGGAGGGGCTGGCCGTGGCGCTGGTGGGGGAGGGCGTCGCCGAGGTGCCCGACCTCGGCCTGCGCCTGACCCCGGCCGACGGCGAACGGCTGCAGGACGGCACCCGGTTCCTCGACCGGCTGGTCGACTGGCCGCCGGCCCCGCTGCGGCTGTCGGCCGGCGCGTCGGTCGACATGGCCCCGCACCCGCTGGCCGACCTCGAGGCCGGGGCCGTGCCGGGGGCCGCGGCGGTGCTGTCACCCGCGGTGGCGCCCGCGCCGGTCGCGGCGCCGGACTCCCCGTCGCCGACGGCGCTGGTGCGGCTGCCCTCGCCGGGCTCGCTGCTGCCGCCCCCGCCCGGTGCTCCGGTGCCGGCGGCGGCCAAGGTGCCGCCGGTGGCCGCCGCGCCGGCCCCGCCGCTGCCGCCGCCCGCCCCCAGCGGCCGCGACGTCGAGGACGCCGCCCACGCCGGGCACGACCACGCCGACCACGACCACGACCACGCGGGGCACGTGCACGCCGCACCGGCACCGGCCCCGGCCGCCCCGCCCCCGGCTCCCGAGCCGGTGGCGCCCCCGGCGCCCCCGCCGGTCGAGCTGCCGGCGCCGGCGCTGTCGGCGTCGCTGCTGGCCCCGCCGGAGGAGGAGGTCCCGCGGGAGCCGCTGCCGGTGCTCGACTCCGAGCAGCCGCCGGCCGCGCTCGCGCAGCAGGAGCCGGAGGACACCCGCCCCAAGGTCAAGGGCTTCCTCTGCTCGCGGGGACACCTCAACGACCCGCGGGTGCTGTTCTGCAACCTGTGCGGCATCCGCATGGCGCAGCAGACCGGCGTCTTCGTCGAGGGCATCCGGCCGCCGCTGGGCCTGCTGGTGTTCGACAACGGCGCCACCGTGAACCTCGACATGGACTACCTGCTCGGCCGCGAGCCGGAGACCGACGAGCGCGTGCAGGGCGGGCAGCTGCGCCCGCTGCTGGTCGTCGACCAGACCGGCGGCGTCAGCCGGCACCACGCCGAGATCCGGCTCGAGGGCTGGGACGTGACGCTGGTCGACATCGGTTCGGCCAACGGCACGCTGGTGGCCCCGCCCGGGGCGCCGGCCTGGTCGTCGCTCGTGCCCAACCAGCCGGTGCGGCTGGTGCCGGGCATGGCGGTGCGCATGGGCAGCCGGCAGTTCGCCTTCGAGTCGCCGCACGGCGCCACCTGACGCCTGCGCAGGGTCCGCACGACGACGGCGCCCGCGCTCCCGTGGAGGGGGCGCGGGCGCCGTCGTGTTGGGGGGCCTGGAGGCGGCCGGTCCGCGGCCGAGATGGCAGTTGGTGCACGGAATGCCTTCTCGCGCCCGGGCAGACCGGCCCGGGATCATCGGCAGGTGGCTGGACGGCACGCCGACGGGGTCAGCCACCTGCCGATGATCACGGCGAGCCAGCACGGGACACGCGCGCACACGCCGGTGCGCCGTGCACGGAATGCGTCTCGAGCGCCGGCGGGCGCGGGCGGCCGTGGAACGCGGGACGGCCGGTCCGGGCGGGTGCCCGGACCGGCCGTCCGTCGTGCGTGGGTGCGCTCAGGCGGTACCGCTGGTGGCGGCGATCCCCGCCAGCGTCTCGTCCAGGTCGCGGTCGCTGTCGGCCGCACCCGCGTGCACGGTGAGCACGGGAGTGAGGTCGTGCGCCGCGCCTTCGGGCGCCGCGCCCGCCGGTGCGACCAGCAGCGACGGCAGCGGGGCGGGCTCCTCGTCGCTGATCACGACCCCGGCCCGGCGCAGCGACTCGCTGACGTTGGCCGCCCGCCGCTCCGCCCGCCAGCCCTCGCCGGCGCGCAGCTGCAGCGGCGCCGACCGGCCGAGCGAGGCCTGCGCGGCCAGCCGCAGCGCGGCCCGGCCGTTGGCGTCGCCGTCCTGGACGACGGCCACCGGGCCCTGCGGCGCCAGCCCGGGCTCGCCGAGCTCGCCGGAGACCACCACGACGCTGGTCGTGAGGGAGGCCGGCCAGGGGGCCACCCGCCCCGTCTCCTCGGTCGCGCCCCAGCCCTCGCGGACCAGGACGACGTCGGCGCTCGAGCTGGTGGCGATCTCCGCGATCTCCGCCCACGGCGTCTCGCTGAACCGCGACGCCACCGACGCCTTGAGCCCGCGGCTCTCGACGATCCGGGCGAGGTCGCGCAGCTCGAGGCCGGCGGACGCCATCATCGCCAGGTCGGCGGACAGGCCGCTGGAGACCTCCGGCTTCGGCGTCGTCCGCAGCAGTGCCCGGGCGAGCACGACCTGGGCCGGCGACTCCCGGCCGACGAGGTCGCACGCCAGGTGCACCAGCGCCTCGTCGTGCTTCGGGTCGTCGATGACGACCAGCACGGTGTAGGCGTCGGTGAGCCCCAGCGCCTCCCGCTCGGCCGCGGCGATGTCGCGCTCGAGGATCCGCTTGGGGTAGACGACGTTGAGCAGCGGGGCCGCCATCGCCGTCGTGATCAGCGCCATGAGCACCATCAGCGTGAACATCTCGCCGTCGAGGACGCCGAGCATCAGGCCCACGTTGAGGATGACCAGCTCGGTGAGCCCACGGGTGTTCATGAGGGTGGCGAGCGCGGTGGCCTGCCGGCGCGGCACCTTCTGCGCGCGGGCGGCGGCGAAGGCGCCGATGAACTTGCCGGAGATGGCCACCAGGAGGATCAGGCCGAGCTCGCCGAGACCGGCCAGGTCGATGGCCCCGACGTCGACGCTGGCCCCGGTGACCACGAAGAACACCGGGAGCAGCAGGAGCACGCTGACCTGCTCGAGGCGGTCGGTGATGTCGTGGGTGAGCGCGGCGGCACCCTTGCGCGGCATGATCACGCCGAACACGAAGGCGCCGAAGATGAAGTGGACGCCGATCTCCTCGGCCACGAACGAGCTGAGCAGGATGCCGACGAGCACCACCGCGAGCATCTCGGGGGTCAGCTTCCCGTGCCGCTCGTAGCGGTCGACCAGCTTCGCCAGCAGCGGCTTGATCACGAAGAACATCACGATGGCGAACACGATCGTGAAGCCCAGGATCTGCAGGACACCGGTGAACGAGGCCGCCGACACGATCGCGACGACGATGGCGAGCAGCGACCAGGCGAGGGCGTCGTCGACGGCGGCGCAGGCCAGGGACAGCACGCCGACCGGTATCCGGTGCATGTTGCGTTCGGCGAGGATGCGCGCCAGTACCGGGAACGCTGTGATCGACATGGCGACGCCCAGGAACAGCGCGAAGGCGGCGAAGCTCACCTCTTCACCGTTGACGACGTTGTGCCGCTCGTGCAGGTACAGGGCCAGCAGCAGACCGAGGGAGAACGGCAGCACGATCGAGGCGACCGAGACCGAGACGGCGATCTTCTCGCGGCCCTTGATGAACGACAGGTCGACCTCGAGACCGACCAGGAACATGAACAGCACCAGGCCGAGCTGGGCCAGCACGTTGAGGTAGGGCCGGATGTCGTCCGGGATGAACAACTTGTCCAGGTCACCGGGCAGTGCGCCCAGCAGGGTGGGACCCAGCAGGATGCCGGCGACGATCTCGCCGACGACGGCCGGCTGGCCGACCTTGACGGCCAGCCGGCCGAAGACTCGGGCGATCACCACGATCACCGCCAGGTCCAGGAAGACGTAGGCGATGACCTCGGCGACGGGACGCGCTTCCACGGGGAGCTCCGCTCGGAGGTTCGGGCCTGTGCTGCCAGGCCCCGGGGGTGACGGGGTGGCCGGGAAGTCGACCGGGGAGCGCCGCAGCAGGCGCTGGTTCGGGCGCGGATGCTAACGGCGGCCGCGCCCCGGTGGGGCGTCTCGGCGCGCGGTGCCGAGGGAGTTCGGCCCGGCGCTCGCAACGGGGTTCCCCGGCCGCCCCGGCGCGGGCAGACTGACCCGCTGCCGCCCCCGCGGCGTCCCGGTGGGACCGGGAGTTGTACAGGCAACTGGAGGAGATTCATGGACGCCGCTGGCCTGGTGGGATCCGCGCCCGCCACCATCGCGGACTACCAGGTGGTCAGGGTGCTCGGTGAGGGCAACCACGGCCGCTTCTACCTGGCCCGCCCGCCTGCCCGGCTGGGCCTTCCGGACGAGTTCGTCGCGGTCAAGGTCTTCTCCGGCCAGCACAGCGAGCAGGCCTACGAGCGGGGCGTCCGCGAGCTGCGCGCCTTCGCGCAGGTCGCCTCGCCCTACCTGGTGAAGGTCTACGACGCCGTCCTGCAGGACAGCTTCATGTACGCGATGGAGTACCTCCCGCTGGGCTCGCTGGCCGCCCCGGCGCGCCCGCTGTCGCGCGGCGAGGTGCTGCGCGCCGTGGCGCACGCCGCGCACGCGCTGCACGCGCTGCACGAGGCCGGCCTCACCCACGGCGACCTCAAGCCGGCGAACATCCTGCTCACCGAGAACGGGGCGAAGCTCTCCGACCTCGGCCTGGCCCGCTACCTGACCCCGGGCGTCACGCTGACCGGCATGGCCAGCGCCGCGTCCGTCGAGTACCTGGACCCGGCGCTGCTGCGCGGCGACCGGCCCTCGCGGGCGACGGAGGTGTTCGCCCTCGGGGCGACCCTGCACAGGGCGCTCACCGGCACCGGCCTCTACGGCGAGCTGCCCGACGGCGAGCCGCTGCTGGCCATCCGCAAGGTGATGAGCGCCGAGCCCTCGATCGCCGCCGGCCTCACCGAGGACGAGGCCGCGCTGGTGCAGGCCTGCCTGGCGCCGGTCGGCCAGCGGCCGGCCACCGCCGAGGAGGTCGCCCAGCGGCTCGAGGCGCTCGCCGCGCCGCAGCTCCAGAACGCCTGAACGACGAGAAGGCCCCGCTCCCGGACCGGGAGCGGGGCCTTCTGCGTGCCGCGGGTCAGACGACGAAGTCGCTGTTCTGCGGGTCGTTCCACCAGGTCCAGAGGGTGTTGAGCCCCTCCTGCCCGCCGCCGACGATGCCGATGAGGCCCTCGGCGCGGACGTCCTCCTGCGTCCAGACGATGACCGCCGTCTGGTCGTCGGGGTCGATGTAGCAGGCGACCCGGCCGGCGCGCTGGCTGTTCGCCGTCCAGAACCGGTAGCCCTGGGTGTCCGGGCAGTCGGTGCCGCTGGCCAGTTCGGTGAGGTTCTGCGCCTGCACGTCGCGGAGGAACACGCCGTCGAGCGTGCTGACGTCGGGGTACAGGTAGAACAGCGAGACGGTCGGGCCCGGGTCGTCGGAGATCGTGGCGCCGCAGTCGAGCGCGGCGATGTCGCCGTCCCCGGCCGGGTCCTGGGTGCGGCAGGAGTCCGCGTCGAAGCCCAGCGGGATGCTGGCCCGCAGCTCGTCCTCGGGGGCGTCCGGCGGCGGGGTCGTGCTCGACGTCGTCGTCGACGACGAGGTCGACGTGGAGGTGCTCGTCGACGTGGAGGTGCTCGGGCCGGCGCCGCCGCCACCACCGTCGCCGCCGCTGAGGACGACGACCAGCACGACCACGCCGACGACGACGAGCGCGCCGACGCCGAGCAGGATCGGCAGCAGGGTGTTCTTCTTCCCCCCGCCGCCCTGGCCGGTCGCGCCGTACGGCGGGCCGGGCTGCGAGGAGGGTCCGTAGCCGCCGGGCACCGAGGCCACCCCGTAGCCGCCGGTCGGCGGGCCGGGGTTGCTCGGCGGACCGAAGCCGCCGGTGGGCGCGCCGGGGTTGGACGGCGGCCCGTAGCCGGTGGGGGCGCCAGGGTTGGACGGCGGGCCGTAGCCGGTGGGGGCGCCGGGGTTGGACGGCGGGCCGTAGCCCGTGGGCGGCGCACCGGTGCCCGCGGCCGGCGTGTACGCGCCGGCCGGTCCGGGGTTGGAGAACCCGACGGTCTGCGGCGGCACGTAGGGGATCGGGGTGATCGAGGTCGGCGGGGCCGCCGGCGCGGGCACGTCGGGCTTGGGCGCGACACCCGAGGCGGTCAGCGCGCGGCGGGCGGCGGCGGCGAACTCGCCGGCGGTCGCGTAGCGCTCGTCGGGGTCCTTGGCCAGGCCCTTGAGGATCACCTCGTCCAGCGCCTTGGGCAGGTCCGGGCGGATCGCCGACGGCGGCTGGGGGTCGGTGTTGAGGTGGGCGTACATCAGCGTGGCCAGGCCGTCACCGACGAACGGCCGTCGCCCGGTCAGGCACTCGAAGAGCACGCAGGCCAGCGCGTAGACGTCGACCCGCTTGTCGGCCGGCTTCTCCAGGAACCGCTCGGGCGCCATGTAGTCGAAGGAGCCCAGCGCCGCGCCGGTCTGGGTGAGCGCCGGCCCGGCCTGGTCGGTGGTCGAGCGGGCGATGCCGAAGTCGACCAGGTAGACGAACTCGTCGTCCCCCTCGCCGGTGATGAGCACGTTCGACGGCTTCACGTCGCGGTGCACCAGGCCGTCGGCGTGCGCCGAGTCCAGCGCCCGCGCCGTCTGGCTGATGATCGACACGGCCCGCTCGGGGCTCATCGGCCCCTCCTGCGCGAGCACCGCGGCGACGTCGCGCCCCGGCACCAGCCGCATGTCGAGGAAGAGCCGGCCGTCGATCTCGCCGTAGCGGTGGATCGGCACGATGTGCGGCTCGTTGAGCCGGGCGGCCAGGTGCGCCTCGCGGCGGAACCGCTCGCGGTACCCCTGGTCGGCGGCGAGCGTCTCGGAGAGGACCTTGAGCGCCACGACCCGGTCGTGGTCGGTGTCGAAGGCGCGGTAGACCTCTCCCATGCCACCGCGGCCGAGCAACGCCTCGATGCGGTAGGCACCGAACTGTTCGAACTCCACGCGTACAACCTCCGTAGCCGCGACCCGGCGCTCCTCGGTACCGGCGCCCGGGTGCGGTCGTCGGCGGAGTCTAAGGACGGACCTGGCGTGCGACCAGCGTTCCGGTCCTGGGCGAGCCGCGTCGCAGGTCACCTAGCGGGTCACGGCCACCGTAAGGGGGCACCTGGGGTGATTCGTGACGGACCCGTGACGAATGCCGCGCGCGAACCGGTAGGCGCGGGCACGGTGCATCGCTACCTTGGCCGCCGCTACGGGCGCCTCCCGCCCACCTGTACCCGAACGAGAGAAGCACGATGAGCCAGCCTCCAGGTCCCTACGGCGGTCAGTACGGCCAGCCCGGCCCGTACGGTCAGCCCGGTCAGCCCGGCCCCTACGGCCAGCCGGGTGGCCAGCCCGGCCAGTACGGTCAGCCCGGCCCCGGCCAGTACGGCCCTCCCGGTGGCGGGTTCCCGCCCGGCGGGCCCGGTGGCTACGGCGGGTACGGCCAGCCGCCGAAGAAGAGCAGCCCCCTGCCGTGGATCATCCTCGCGGTCGTGGTGGTGCTCGCCGGCGTCGGCGTCCTGCTGTTCTTCCTGCTCGGCGGGGACGACGACGAGGGCGGCAACACCGCGAGCAGCTCCAGCTCCACCTCGACCTCCACGTCGACCAGCACCTCGACCAGCGAGGTGCCGGACATGGGCATGGACATGGGCGACATGTCGCTGCCCGGCGGCGCCTCGACCCCGCCGCCCACCAACCCGGGCGGTGGGATGAGCGACACGCCCACCTCCGGCGGCGAGGAGGGCTTCCCCGGCTCCACCGACACCGCGCTCACGTTCGTGGACTCCATGGCGACCGGTGACTTCGCCACCGCCTACGCGACGCTGAGCCCGACGCTGCAGGGCCAGTTCCAGCAGCTGGCCGCCGAGAACCAGGTGACCCCGGAGCAGGTCCTCGCCGCGCTGTTCTACGACACCCTCGGCGGCGCCGGCATCACCGGCGGCACGCTGGACAGCGTCGAGAACGCGCCCAGCGAGGGCCTCGACGTCGTCTCCTTCACCCTGGAGCTCGACGACGGCAGCACCTTCAACCTGCTCGTCGGCATCGACCAGAACCTGACGGTCGTCGGCTGGGCCTGATCCCACCCGCACGCGCGAACGGCCCCCGCACCTGCCCAGGTGCGGGGGCCGTCCCGTGTAGCAAGCTGTGCCGGTGTTCGCGGTGACGCGCCTGCGGGTGCCCGACGACGGGGCCGGCGAGCTGGCCACGGCCCTCGACGGCCTGCTGGCCGCGCTCGGCGCCCGCCCCGGGTTCCTCGGCGGCGAGGTGGGCCGCTCGACCGAGGACGCCGGCCTGTGGGCGCTGCTGACCCGCTGGGACGGCGTCGGCTCCTACCGGCGTGCGCTGTCGGCCGCGGAGGTGAAGATCGCCGGGGCGCCGGTATGGGTACACGCCCTCGACGAGCCCGGGGTCTACGTCGACAGCCAGTAGGGGAGCGCCGATGAGCCAGCCACCGGAGGACGCCGAGCGGACCCGGGCGATGCGCCTGCCGCCGGTGCCCGGCCGGCGCCGGCCGGACGGCGGGATCGCGGCCGACCAGCCCACCGACCAGCTGCCGCCGTCCCCACCCCGCGAGCCGACCGACCGCTTCGGCCCGTGGCAGCCGCTGCAGCCGCGGGTCGTCCCGCGCCGGCGCAGCCGGACCGCGGTCGTCGTCCCGCTGCTGGCGCTGCTGGTGGTCGCGATCGGCGTGCTCGCCGTCGTCCTCTGGGGCTGACGAGGGCGGCGCAGGCCGCCGACTACCGTGGACGGGTCAACCCCCGCCGACCGCCAGCCGGATGGAGCCCCTGTGGCAGCGCCTGCCAACGCCAAGTCCAAGACGCACGATCCCGCCCACCTCGACAAGGTGGTCAACCTCTGCAAGCGCCGGGGGTTCGTCTTCCCGTCCGGTGAGATCTACGGCGGCACCCGCTCCGCCTGGGACTACGGGCCGCTGGGCGTGGAGCTCAAGGAGAACATCAAGCGGCAGTGGTGGCGGACCGTCGTCCAGGGCCGGGACGACATCGTCGGCCTGGACTCCTCGGTGATCCTGCCCCGCCAGGTGTGGGTGGCCTCCGGCCACGTCGGCGTCTTCACCGACCCGCTGACCGAGTGCCAGCACTGCCACAAGCGGTTCCGGGCGGACCACCTCGAGGAGGAGTACGAGGCGCGCAAGGGCCGGGCGCCGGAGAACGGCCTGGCCGACATCACCTGCCCGAACTGCGGCACCAAGGGCGCGTGGACCGAGCCGCGCGACTTCAACATGATGCTCAAGACCTACCTCGGCCCGGTCGAGGACGAGTCCGGGCTGCACTACCTGCGGCCCGAGACCGCGCAGGGCATCTTCGTGAACTTCGCCAACGTCAGCGGCGCCGCCCGCAAGAAGCCGCCGTTCGGCATCGGCCAGATCGGCAAGTCGTTCCGCAACGAGATCACGCCGGGCAACTTCATCTTCCGCACCCGCGAGTTCGAGCAGATGGAGATGGAGTTCTTCGTCGAGCCCGGCACCGACGCCGAGTGGCACCAGTACTGGATCGACGAGCGCACGCGCTGGTACACCGACCTGGGCATCTCCCCGGACAACCTGCGGCACTACGAGCACCCGAAGGAGAAGCTGTCGCACTACTCGACCCGCACCGTCGACATCGAGTACCGCTTCGGCTTCCAGGGCTCCGAGTGGGGCGAGCTCGAGGGCATCGCCAACCGCACCGACTTCGACCTGAAGACGCACACCGAGCACTCCGGCGTCGACCTCTCCTACTTCGACCAGGCGACCGGCACCCGCTGGGTGCCCTATGTCATCGAGCCGGCGGCCGGCTTGACCCGCTCGCTCATGGCGTTCCTCATCGAGGCCTACACCGAGGACGAGGCGCCCAACACCAAGGGCGGCGTCGACACCCGCACGGTGCTGCGGCTGGACCCGCGGCTGGCGCCGGTCAAGGCCGCGGTGCTGCCGCTGTCGCGCAACGCCGACCTCTCGCCCAAGGCCCGTGACCTCGCCGCGAAGCTCCGGCAGAGCTGGAACGTCGACTTCGACGACGCCGGCGCCATCGGCCGCCGCTACCGCCGGCAGGACGAGATCGGCACGCCGTACTGCCTCACCGTCGACTTCGACACCCTCGAGGACGACGCCGTGACCGTGCGCGAGCGCGACACGATGACGCAGGAGCGGGTGGGCCTCGACCGGGTGGAGGGCTACCTCAAGGAGCGCCTGCCCGTCTGCTGAGCCGGGCCGGGGGAAGGGCAGGCTAGCCTTCCCCAGTGCGCGCCGCCCGTCCGTCCCGTGGCTGAGGCCCCGACGACGGGCGGGCGGCTGCTGCTGCGCGCCCTGCGCCGGCACCGCGGGCGGCTGGCGCTGTCGGTGCTGCTGCTCAGCCTCTGGCAGCTGTGCGAGGCGCTCGTCCCGGTGTTCATCGGCGTGGTCGTCGACCGGGCGGTGGCCGGCGCCGACGTCGGCGCGCTGCTGCGGTGGCTCGGCGGGCTGGCCGTGCTGTTCGTCGTCCTCAGCCTCGCCTACCGGTTCGGCGCCCGGACGACCGTGCGGGCGATGCAGGAGGAGATGCACGACCTCCGCATGGAGGTCGCCGACCGGGTGCTGCACCCCCGCGGCGTGCGCACCGAGCTGCTGCCCGGCGAGACGCTGTCGCTGGCCACGTCCGACGCCGAGTCGGTCGGCAACGTGCTGCACCAGGTGTCGTTCACCGTCGCCTCCCTGGTCTCGCTGGTGACCGGCGCCGTCGTCCTGGTCCGGGCCGACGTCGTCGTCGGGCTGGTCGTGCTCGGCGGGGTGCCGGCCGTGGTGGCGGCGACGCTGCTGCTCGCGCCCCGGATCGAGAGGCGCAGCGGGGAGCACCAGGCGGCGGTGGCCCGCGCGACCGGGGTGGCCACCGACCTCGTGCGCGGCCTGCGGCCGCTCAAGGGCATCGGCGCCGAGGACGCCGCCGCGGCGCGGTTCCGCACCGAGAGCCGGCGGGCGCGGACGGCGAGCATCGCGATGGCGCGCTCGGTGGGCGCGCTGTCGGGCCTGTCGGTGGCCCTCGGCGGGCTGCTGCTCGCCGCCGTCGCGCTGCTCGCCGGCCGGGCGGCCCTGGCCGGCGACATCGGCACCGGCGAGCTCATCGCCATCGTCGGGCTGGCCGCCTTCCTGTCCGGGCCCATCCAGTGGCTGGGCGAGCTCGGCGCCCAGGCGGCCACCTCGCGGGCCTCGGCCGGCCGGATCGCCGCCTTCCTCGCCGGCCCGCCGCTGGTGGCCGCCGGGTCCCGCACCGACGCGGCCGACCCGCCCGAGCTGGCGCTGGAGCTGGCCGGCTCGGTCGTGACCGCGCGCCCGGGGGAGCTGCTCGCGGTGGTGGTCGACGACCCGGCGCTGACCCGCGACCTGGTCGCCCGGCTCGGGGGGGAGGACGGCGGCGGCGTCGTCCTCGGCGGGGTGCCGCTCGGCGAGCTGAGCACCGCCGCCGCCCGCGAGCGGCTGCTGGTCACCGACACCCGGATCGACCTGTTCGAGGGCACCCTGCGGTCGGCCGTCGACCCCCGGTCGCGGCTGGCCGACGACGAGCTGGCCCGGGTGCTCGGCCACTCGGCCGCCACCGACGTCGTCGCGCTGCACCCCGCCGGGCTCGAGCAGCCGGTCGCCGTGGACGGCGCCGCGTGGTCGGGCGGCCAGCGGCAGCGGATCGCGCTCGCGCGGGCGCTGGCCACCGGGACGCCGGTGCTCGTCATGGCCGAGCCGACCAGCGCGGTCGACGCGGTCACCGAGCAGCGCATCGCCGAGGGCCTGCGCGCGGTCCGGCACGGCGCGGGCGCCCGGTGCACCACGGTGCTGCTCACCGGCAGCCCGGCCCTCCTCGCGCAGGCGAGCCGCGTGCTGTTCGTCGCCGGCGGGCAGGTCCGGGAGGGCCGGCACGCCGATCTGCTGCACGACCCGGCGTACCGCGCGCTGGTGGCCCGGTGAGCCGGCCGCTCCTGCCCGTCGCCGGACGCCGGGAGACCGCCCGCCTGACCTGGGCGCTGGCGCGCCGGCGGCGCGGGGTCCTCGTGCTCACGATCGCCGCCTTCACCGCGGTGGGGCTGGCCGGCCTGGTGGGGCCGTGGATGCTCGGGCGGATCGTCGACGCGGTCGCCGCCGGCGACACGGGCGCGGTGACCACGTCGGCGCTGGCGATCGCCGCGGCCGCCGTCGTCGGTGGCGCGTGCACGGCCGCCTCGATCGCGCTCCTCGCACGGACCGGCGAGCCGGTGCTGGCCGACCTGCGGGAGCGGGTGCTCGACCGGGCGGTGCACCTCGACGCCGGCGAGGTCGAGCGGGGCGGCGCCGGGGACCTCCTCTCCCGCGTCGGCGACGACGTCCGCGCGGTGGCCCGCTCGCTCGTCGACGCCGTCCCGCTGCTGGTCGACTCGCTGCTGGCCGTCGTCCTCACCGCGGCCGGGCTGTTCGCGCTGGACTGGCGGCTCGGGCTGGCCGGGCTGGTCGTCGCGCCGCTGTACGCCGCCGCCAGCCGCTGGTACCTCGGCCGCTCGGGGCCGATGTACCAGCGGGAGCGCGCCGCCAACGGGGAGCGCGCCCAGGCGCTGGTCACCGGGCTGCAGGGGGCGGGCACGCTCCGGGCGCTGCGGTTGGAGGCCGACCAGCGGGCCCGGGTCGAGGCGGCCTCCCACGGGGCGCTGACCCTGTCGGTCGACGTGTTCACGCTGCTCACCCGGTTCTTCGGCCGGAACAACCGCACCGAGTTCGTCGGCCTCGCCGCCGTCCTCACGGCCGGGTTCCTGCTGGTGCGCGCCGACGCGGTGACCGTCGGGGCGGTGACCGCGGCCGCGCTGTACTTCCACCGGCTGTTCAACCCGGTGGGCGCGCTGCTGCTCGTGCTCGACGAGGTGCAGTCGGCCGGCGCGTCGCTCAGCCGGCTCGCCGGGGTGGCGCTGCTCCCGCAACCCCCCGCGGCCGGCGGTGCCGAGCCGGCCGGTCGCGACCTCGAGCTGTCCGCGGTCTCCTACGCGTACGTGCCGGGGCGGCCGGTCGTGCGGGACGTGACGCTGCGGCTGGCGGCGGGGGAGCGGGTGGCCGTCGTCGGGGCCACCGGCGCGGGCAAGACGACGCTCGGCCGGCTGGCCGCGGGGCTGCTGGCGCCGACCGCCGGCACCGTGACGTTCGGCGGCGTGCCGCTGGGGGAGCTGGGTCCCGAGCCGTTGCGGCGCTGCATCGCCGTCGTCACCCAGGAGGTGCACGTCTTCGCCGGCACCGTGCGCGACAACCTCACGCTGGCCCGCCCGGAGGCCACCGACGACGAGCTGTGCGCAGCCCTGGCCGCCACCGGCGCGCTGCGGTGGGTGCAGGCGCTGCCCGACGCGCTGGACACCGTCGTCGGCGAGCACGGGGAGGCGCTGACGCCGGCGCAGGCCCAGCACCTGGCGCTGGCCCGGGTGGTGCTGGCCGACCCCGCGGTGGTGGTGCTCGACGAGGCCACCGCCGAGGCCGGGTCGGCCGGCGCGCGGGAGCTGGAGCAGGCCGCGGCCGCCGCGGTGCGCGGGCGCTCGGCGCTGACCGTGGCGCACCGGCTCACCCAGGCCCGGGCGGCCGACCGTGTGCTGGTCATGGACGACGGCCGGGTGGTCGAGGCCGGCACCCACGACGAGCTGGTCGCCGCCGGCGGCCGCTACGCCGCGCTCTGGGCGGCCTGGGCCGGCTGACGGCGACCGGCCCAACCCTCGCCGGCGTCCGTCGAGCCGCGCCACCGCCCCTCGCTCCTGGGCACCTCGCGGAACTCCTGCACCGGCGGCCCGCCGGCGCGCAGCTGCCGCCGCACCAGGTCCTCGAGCCGTGCCCGACCCGGGCCCAGGTCGTCGGCGGCGACCCGCACGAACCGCACGCCGAGCGAGCGCAGCTGGTCCTCCGTGCGCTTCTCCTCCCGCACCTCCTCCTCGCTCACGCCCTCGGCCGCCAGGTCGGCCGTGGTGACGACGCCGAGTCGGCGGGCGGGTTCGGCGACGGCGAGCGGGACGGCCGGGGAGGCGGTCACGGGACGACGGCCGGCTCGACCCGGGTGGGCGCCCCCGGAGCCGCGCCGTGACCCGGCTCCACGGGCGGCGGAGCGGGTCAACCTACCCTGGGACGCATGACGAGCGTGCTGACGGCGACCGCGCCGCTGCGGCTGGGCGCGCTCACCGTCGACCCCGCCGTCGTCCTCGCGCCGATGGCCGGCATCACGAACCCGGCGTTCCGGACGCTGTGCCGCGAGTTCGGCGCCGGCCTCTACGTCTGCGAGATGATCACCACGCGGGCGCTGGTCGAGCGCAACGAGAAGACGCTGCAGATGGTCCGGGCCACGCCCGACGAGAAGGACGCCTTCTCCGTGCAGCTCTACGGCGTCGACCCGGCGACGGTCGGCCGGGCGGTCGAGATGCTCGTCGACGAGGACGTCGCCGGCACCCGCCCGGCGCACATCGACCTCAACTTCGGCTGCCCGGTGCCCAAGGTGACCCGCAAGGGCGGCGGCTCGGCACTGCCGTGGCGCCGGCGGCTCTTCGAGAACATCGTGCGCGCCGCGGTGGCCGCCGCCCGCGACGTGCCGGTGACCGTCAAGACCCGCGTGGGCATCGACGCCGAGCACCACACCTACCTGGAGGCCGGGCGGATCGCCGAGGAGGCCGGCGCCGCCGCGATCACCCTGCACGGCCGCACCGCCGACCAGCTCTACAGCGGAACGGCGGACTGGTCGCACATCGCCCGCCTGGTGGAGCACGTGGCCATCCCGGTGCTCGGCAACGGCGACGTCTGGGAGGCCGACGACGCGCTGCGCATGGTCGCCGAGACCGGCTGCGCCGGCGTCGTCATCGGCCGCGGCTGCCTGGGCCGGCCCTGGCTGTTCGGCGACCTCGCCGCCGCCTTCGCCGGGACGCCGGAGCGGGCCCTGCCCACCCTGCGCGAGGTGGCCGCGGTGATGCTCCGGCACGCGACGCTGCTGAGCGAGGAGCAGGGGGAGCGGCACGGCTGCACCGACTTCCGCAAGCACGTCGCCTGGTACCTCAAGGGCTTCTCGGTCGGCTCCGACGTCCGCCGCGGGCTGGCGATGGCCAGCAGCCTCGACGAGCTGGCCGGCCTGCTCGACCGCATCCCCGAGCAGCCCTACCCCCTGGAGGTGCTGGGCGCCCCGCGCGGGCGCACCAGCCCGCCCCGCCCGGTGGCGCTGCCGGAGGGCTGGCTGGCCGACCGCGACGACCCGCGCCCGCCCGCCGGCGCCGAGCTGGAGGTGAGCGGCGGGTGACCCAGGGCCCGTACCTGTACGACGAGGGCCCCGAGCCGCTGCACACCGGGGCGGCCCGCAGCCGACGCGGCCTGCTGGTGGTCGTCCTCGGCGGCACCGTGCTGGCGGCGGTCGCCGCCGCGCTGGCCCTGCCGCTGGTCAGGGGCTCGGCCGGGGAGCAGGCGCGCGAGGTGGCCGGCGTCTTCGTCGCCGCCCTGCAGCAGGGCGACACCGAGACGGCGTTCGAGCTGCTGTGCGAGTCCGAGCAGGCCCGCGTGGGGCCCGACCGGCTCGCCGACGAGTACCTCGTGCCCGGCACCGGCGAGGTCGTCGGCGCCGAGGACGGCGAGGGCTCGGCGCAGCGCGTCGAGGTCGAGTGGACCGACGGCGGGGCGGTGACCAGCACGTTCCTGACCGTCGTCAGCCAGGGCGGCGCGAAGGTCTGCGGAACGTCGTCGTCCGGCTGAGTTCCGGTTCGCGGGAGCGCGGAGAGGCGGGGCCGTAAGCCTTCTCATGAGCGGACGAGCCTGCAACCATGGCGCCGCCCGGCTGACCGACCGCCGGGCCCGCTCGAGAGGAAGTCCGTTGTCGCAGCCGCCGTACCCGCCCGTTGCCGGCCCTCAGGGCCCCGCTTACGCACCGGCGCAGGGGCCCGCTTACGCTCCGGCGCCGCCGGCCGCACCGCAGCCCGCTGCGCCGACGCAGGTCGTCTTCCCCGGCCAGGTCCAGCTCCCGCCGCAGCCGCAGTTCGCCCCCACGCCGCAGCAGCAGCAGCCGACCCAGTTCGCCACGGGGTTCCCGAGCTACGTCTCGCCGCCGCCCTCGCCGAAGAACCGCACCGGCCTCATCGTCGGCATCATCGTCTGCCTGCTGGTCGTCGTCTTCGCCGTCCTCGGGTTCATCCTGGTCGGTTGACCACCGCGGGACCGGGCGCCGGGGACATCCCGGCGCCCGGGTGACCCGTGTCACCCTTCCCGGGCTCGCCTTCGGCGGCGTCGTCCGCCACGATCTTCACCAACATTCTCGACAGGACGTCCAAGACGTCTGCCGGTCGCCGCACCTTTCCACGACGATGGGTGTGCGGCGGCTGACCGGGTGCGGAGGTGGGCATCGTGAAGTGGGTCTACGACTTCAGCGAAGGCAGCAAGGACCAGAAGGACCTGCTCGGCGGCAAGGGCGCGAACCTCGCCGAGATGACCAACCTGGGACTGCCCGTCCCGCCCGGCTTCACGATCACCACCGACGCCTGCCGCCACTACCTGGAGCACGGTGCGCCGCCCGGTGAGCTGGCCGACCAGGTCACCGAGCACCTGACGGCGCTCGAGAAGGCCATGGGCAAGACCCTCGGCGACCCCGCGGACCCGCTGCTGGTCTCGGTCCGCTCCGGGGCCGCGGCGAGCATGCCCGGGATGATGGAGACCGTCCTCAACGTCGGCCTCAACGACGAGTCGGTGCAGGGTCTGGCCGCGCAGTCGGGCAGCGAGCGCTTCGCGTGGGACTCCTACCGCCGGCTGATCCAGATGTTCGGCAAGACCGTGCTCGGCATCGAGGGCGAGCTGTTCGACGACGCGCTCGACGAGGTCAAGCGTGAGCAGGGCACCGAGCTCGACCTCGACCTCGACACCGAGCACCTCAAGGACGTCGTCGAGCGGTTCAAGGTGATCGTCCGCGACCACACCGAGCGCGACTTCCCGCAGGACCCGCGCGAGCAGATGGACCTGGCGATCAACGCCGTCTTCGACAGCTGGAACTCGCCGCGGGCGATCCTCTACCGCCGCCGCGAGCGCATCCCCGGCGACGCAGGTACCGCGGTCAACGTCGTCGCCATGGTCTTCGGCAACCTCGGCATGGACTCGGGCACCGGCGTGGCGTTCACCCGCGACCCGGGCAGCGGTGAGCAGGGCGTCTACGGCGACTACCTGCAGAACGCGCAGGGCGAGGACGTCGTCGCCGGCATCCGCAACACCGTGCCCCTCACCGAGCTCGAGCAGATCGACCGGGGCGCCTACGACGAGCTGATGTCGATCATGTCCCAGCTCGAGGGCCACTACCGCGATCTGTGCGACATCGAGTTCACCGTCGAGCGCAACAAGCTGTGGATGCTGCAGACCCGCGTGGGCAAGCGCACGGCGGCAGCGGCCTTCCGCATCGCCACCCAGCTGGTCGACGAGGGCCTCATCGACATGGACGAGGCGGTCCGGCGGGTCACCGGCGACCAGCTCGCCCAGCTGATGTTCCCGCGGTTCGTCTCCGGCGGGGACGCCCGCCAGCTCACCCAGGGCATGAACGCCTCGCCCGGCGCCGCGGTCGGCAAGGCGGTGTTCTCCTCGGAGCGGGCCGTGGAGGAGGCGCAGAAGGGGGAGAAGGTCGTCCTGGTCCGGCGGGAGACCAACCCCGACGACCTCTCCGGGATGATCGCCGCGCAGGGTGTGCTCACCAGCCGCGGCGGCAAGACCTCGCACGCGGCCGTGGTCGCCCGGGGGATGGGCAAGACCTGCGTCTGCGGCGCGGAGGAGCTGCAGGTCGACACCAAGGCGGGGAGGTTCACCGCGCCCGACGGCACGGTGGTGAACGAGGGCGACGTCATCTCCATCGACGGCTCCACCGGCCGGGTGTGGCTGGGCGAGGTGCCGGTCGAGCCGTCGTCCGTCGTCCGCTACTTCGAGGGCGAGCTGGACCCCGACGCCGCGGACGCCGACGACCTGGTCAAGGCGGTGCACCGGATCCTCACGCACGCCGACTCCCGGCGGGCGCTCGGCGTGCGGACCAACGCCGACACCCCCGAGGACTCCGCGCGGGCGCGCCGCTTCGGCGCGCAGGGCATCGGCCTGTGCCGGACCGAGCACATGTTCCTCGGCGACCGCCGGCAGCTGGTGGAGAAGCTGATCCTCGCCGAGGGCGACGAGGAGCGGCAGGCAGCGCTCGACGCGCTCGAGCCCATGCAGAAGCAGGACTTCACCGAGATCTTCGAGGCGATGGACGGGCTGCCGGTGACGGTGCGGCTGCTCGACCCGCCGCTGCACGAGTTCCTGCCCGACCTCACCGAGCTGTCGGTGCGGGTCGCCGTCGCCGAGGCCGAGGGTCAGCCCGACGAGGGTCAGCTGCGGCTGCTGGCCGCCGTCCGCCGGCTGCACGAGTCCAACCCGATGCTCGGCCTGCGCGGCGTGCGGCTGGGGCTGGTCGTACCCGGGCTGTTCGCGATGCAGGTGCGCGCGATCGTCGAGGCGGCGTGCGAGCGGAAGAAGGCCGGCGGCGACCCGCGGCCGGAGGTGATGATCCCGCTGGTGGGCGCGGTGCAGGAGCTGGAGGCGATCCGTGAGGAGTCGGAGAAGGTGATCGCCGACATCTGCGCCGAGCACGGGGTGGAGCTGCAGGTGCCGATCGGCACGATGGTCGAGGTGCCCCGGGCGGCGCTCACCGCCGAGGAGATCGCCCACTCGGCCGAGTTCTTCTCCTTCGGCACCAACGACCTCACCCAGATGACGTGGGGCTTCTCGCGCGACGACGTCGAGGCGGCGTTCTTCCACGCCTACCTCGACAAGGGGATCTTCGGGATCTCGCCGTTCGAGTCGCTCGACCGCGACGGCGTGGGCCGGCTGGTCAAGTTCGCCGTCGAGCGCGGCCGTCGGGGCCGGCCCGACCTCAAGCTGGGCGTCTGCGGCGAGCACGGCGGCGATCCCGAGTCGGTGCACTTCTTCCACGAGGTGGGCCTGGACTACGTGTCCTGCTCGCCGTTCCGGGTGCCGGTGGCCCGGCTGGAGGCCGGTCGCGCGGCGCTCGGCGCGGAGCACGTCGGCAGCTGAGGCGGCACACCGTCCCCAGGGGCCTCACCCGGTCGGCCCCGCGTGGTACCCATGACGCGTGGGGGTGCGGCCGGGCAGCTGGGTGAGCAGGGTGGTCGCGGCCGCCGTGCTCGCCGTCTTCCTGCTCGTCGCGTCCACGGCGCTGGCCATCTGGTGGACGGCGCGGCAGGACTCCCGGCCGGGGAGCGACGCGATCGTCGTCCTGGGGTCGGCGCAGTACAACGGCGTCCCGTCGTCCATCTTCGAGGCGCGGCTGGAGCACGCGCTCAAGCTCTACGAGCAGGGCGTGGCCCCGGTGGTCGTGACGGTGGGCGGCAAGGCCGCCGGCGACCAGTTCACCGAGGCCGAGGCGGGTGCGGCCTACCTCGCCAACGCCGGGGTGTCGGACGACGCGCTGCTCGCCGTGCCGGAGGGCGTCGACACGCTGGAGAGCATGCGGGCGGTCGGGGCCGAGTTCGAGGCGCGCGGCTGGACGACGGCGGTGCTGGTGACCGACCCGTGGCACGCGCTGCGCGCCGAGCGGATGGCCGAGGACTCGGGCATGGAGGCGGAGAGCTCGCCCACGCGCCAGGGCCCGGCGGTGCAGACCCGCGCCACGCAGTTCCGCTACATCCTGCGCGAGACGGCGGCCTACCTGCTCTACCGCGCGACCGGCGAGAGCGTCGCCGGTGCGCCGGGGATCGGGTGACGGCGGTGCTGGAACTGGGCAGGGCGGGCACGGCCGGCGCCGTGAAGGGCGAGCTGCCCGTGCTGCGCGACGGCGCCGTGGTGGCGGTCCTGCGCGCGGCGAACTGGAGGGAGGCCGCCACGGCGGTCATCGGCGAGGCGGAGTGGGTCTACGCCAAGGCCAAGGGGACGCTGACGGCCCGGCGCGCGACCGACCCTGAGGAGACGGCGCTGCTCACGGCCCGGCAGACCTCGATGTGGAAGGGCACCTGGGGGCTCGACCTGGCCGGGACGCCGGTGGAGCTGCAGGTCGTCTCGTTCTGGAAGGGCACCCACCGCTACCTCGCCGGCGGGCGGCAGGTCGCCGAGAGCGGGCCGACCGGCGGCTGGTCGCCGCGGCCGACGCTCACCGCCGACGAACTGCCGCTGGAGCAGCAGGTCTTCCTGCTGTGGGTCGAGCTGGTGATCAACCGCCGCAACACCGCGACGGTCACCGCCGCCACCGGCGCCGCCGTGATCGGGGGCAGCAGCTGACGGGCGGGCCGACCCCCGTGCTGCTGGAGATGGGGAAGGCGGGGTCGTCGGGTGTCGGCAAGGGTGTGACTCCGGTGCTGTGCAACGGGGCGGTGGTTGCGACCATCGGCCAGCAGCGCCGGCGCCGGCCTGCTCCGGTGCGCATCGGCGAGCAGGCGTGGACCTACGTCTACCGGAGCGGTCAGCTCCTCGGCCACCTCGTCGACGAGCCGGCGGGCGAGCCGCGGTGCTGGGCGCGGGTCGCGTCCCACCGCTCGCCCTGGGAGATCGTGGTCGACGGGCAGCCGTTCACCCGGCGCTGGGTCGACCCGCGCACCGCCCACTACGACTGGCCGAGCGGTGAGGTGGCGGTGGAGGTCCGCGGCGAGGGCGTGCTGGGGAACCGCTACGCCTCGCCGGCCGACCCCCGGCTAGCGTTGCACCAGCACGTCTTCCTGCTCTGGTTGGACGTCTGCATCCGATGGGACGTGTGATGGCGGGTCGAGGACGCATCCGGGCGGCCGACATCGCGCTGGTGCGCGAGCGCAGCCGGATCGACGAGGTGGTCGGCGAGCACCTGCAGCTCAAGCGCGCCGGTGGCGGGAGCCTCAAGGGCCTCTGCCCGTTCCACGACGAGAAGTCGCCGTCCTTCCACGTCACGCCGGCACGCGGGCTGTACCACTGCCTCGCCGGGGAGACGGGGGTCCTGACCGAGGACGGCGTCGTTCCGATCCGGGAGCTGGCCGGCAAGACGGTCCGGGTGCTCAACGGCAACGGGGGCTGGGTCGAGGCGCCGTTCAAGTCTTACGGCGTCCAGCGGCTGATGAAGCTCACGGTGTCACGCAACGGCCGGACGAAGGAGCTCTACGCGACCGACGAACACCGGTGGTTCGTGCCCTCCGGGCCGTTGCGTGAGAACCGTCGAGAAATCCTCACCAAGGATCTACGACCCGGTGACCGGCTGTCGTCCTCGTTCCCCATGAGCCGCGTCCTCCATCCGCAGTTCCGGCCGTCTCCGTTCGGCGTCGCCCGCGGGATCGTCTACGCCGACGGCACCCGCGGCGGTCAGGGATCGATCGCCAACCTCTTCGGGCCGAAGGACGCCCAGCTCGCGCACTACTTCAACGGGTGCCGGAGCTGGGAAGGCGAGGGGGTCACCAAGTACTACGGCCTGCCGGCCTACTTCAAGGACGAGCGGCCGTCCCTGGACGAGGACCCTGCCTATCTGCTGGGCTGGCTGGCCGGCTACTTCGCGGCCGATGGCTGCGTGGCCGAGGACGGCGACGCCATCCTCGACTCCGCTCGTGAAGAGGACGTGGACTACGTCCGTCGGCTGTGCACCCGCATCGGTGTCGGCACGTACGGCATCGCGAAGCAGACACGGATCAGCATCGACGGTCTGCCGAGCGACGTCTTCAACGTCCGCTTCATGACCGAGGGACTGCCGCACTCGTTCTTCCTGCTCGATCACCACTTCGAGCGGATCCGGAACAACCCGAACAGCTACGAGCGGAAGCGTTGGGTCGTCCGTTCCGTCGAGTGGAGTGACCGGGTCGAAGAGGTCTTCTGCGCAGAGGTGCCAGGCACCCATGCGTTCACCCTCGAGGACGACATCCTCACCGGGAACTGCTTCGGGTGCGGGGAAGGCGGCGACGTGATCGCCTTCATCCAGAAGATCGACCACCTGTCGTTCTCCGAGGCGGTCGAGCACCTGGCCGGCAAGGCGAACGTCGAGCTGCACTACGAGGACGACGGCGGGCGGCCCACGGGTGCACCCGACCGGGCGCAGGCCGGGCAGCGGGCCCGGCTGGTCGCCGCCAACGCCGCGGCCGCGGAGTTCTACGCCGAGCAGCTGCGGACGCCCGAGGCGGCGCCGGCGCGGCAGTTCCTCGCCGACCGCGGCTTCGACCGGCAGGTCGCCGTCGACTACGGGTGCGGCTTCGCGCCGGGCGGCTGGGACGCGCTCACCCGGCACCTGCGCGGCAAGGGCTTCAGCCAGCAGGAGCTGGTCACCGCGGGCCTCGCCAAGGAATCGAGCCGCGGGTCGTTGATCGACCGGTTCCACCGCCGCCTGATCTGGCCGATCCGCGACATCACCGGGGACGTCATCGGCTTCGGCGCCCGCAAGCTGATGGACGACGACCCCGGCCCGAAGTACCTGAACACCCCCGAGACACCGCTCTACAAGAAGAGCTCGGTGCTCTACGGCATCGAGCGGGCCAAGCGCGACATCGCCCGCCGGCACCAGGCGGTCGTCGTCGAGGGCTACACCGACGTCATGGCCTGCCACCTGGCCGGGGTCACCACCGCCGTGGCGTCCTGCGGCACCGCGTTCGGGCCGGAGCACATCGCCGTCCTGCGCCGGCTGCTCATGGACCAGGACGAGTTCCGCGGCGAGGTCGTCTACACCTTCGACGGCGACGCGGCCGGCCAGGCGGCGGCGATGAAGACGTTCAAGGAGGACCAGCGCTTCGTCGCGCAGACCTTCGTCGCCGTCGAGCCCGACGGCCGCGACCCGTGCGAGCTGCGGCAGGCGCACGGTGACGCCGCCGTCCGGGACCTGGTCGCGCGGCGCACACCGCTGATCGAGTTCGTGCTCCGGACGACGTTGCAGGACTACGACCTCGACACCGTCGA
Source organism: Blastococcus sp. SYSU D00669 (assembly GCF_054050715.1). Lineage (NCBI taxonomy): Bacteria > Bacillati > Actinomycetota > Actinomycetes > Geodermatophilales > Geodermatophilaceae > Blastococcus > Blastococcus sp. SYSU D00669. Next base: position 58,050 of record NZ_JBJGZV010000002.1, on the reverse strand, counting down.
GGGCCGGGTCGCCGCGCTCGAGCGCACCGCGCCGCTGCTCGCGCAGATCAAGGACCACGCGCTGCGCCCGGCCTACGCGCGGCGGCTGGCCGGGCTGATCGGCAACACCGACGAGGCGGAGGTGCTGGAGCGTGTGCGCCGGGTGACCGGCGGAGACGTCCCGACGCAGAGCCGCGGCCGGGGGCGGGTGCCGCGGCGCGGCCCCGACGAGATCGCCGTCGGCGTCGAGCGGGAGGCGGTCAAGGCGGCGCTGCAGGTGCCGGAGGTCGCCGGTCCCTCGTTCGACGCGATCCCGCCCGAGTCCTACACCGACCCCGACTACGCCGCCGTCGCGTCGGCGGTCGCCGCCGCCGGGGGGGCGGCCGCGGCCCGGGTGACCGGGCCGGAGTGGCTGGACGAGGTGGCCCGCTACTGCGACCGGGAGACGGCGCGGGCGCAGCTGACGGCGCTGGCCGTCGAGCCGCTGCGGTCGATCGGCGGGGAGTCCGACACCGTGTACGTCAACGCGATCCTGGCCCGGCTGCAGGAGATGGCGACCGTCCGCGAGGTGGCCGCGCTCAAGGGCCGGCTGCAGCGGATGAACCCGGTCGAGGAGGCCGACGCCTACAACAAGGCGTTCATGAAGCTGCTGGCGCTGGAGCAGCAGGCGCGGTCGCTGCGCGAGCGGGCGATGGGCGGGCTGACGCCGTGAGCCTGGTGGACACGCTGCGGCGGCGGTTCGCGCGGCCGCCGGAGCTGGTGCGCGCCGTCGTCCAGGCCTCGTCCGACCCCGACGAGCGGGTGCTCGCCTGGGGCGTGCTGGCCCGCGAGGAGGGCTGGCTGGCCGCGACCTCGCGCGGGCTGCGCCGGGTGCCGGCCGACCTGCCGCTGGAGCAGGCCGGCGAGGTCGGTGTGCTGCCGTGGCACGAGGTCGGCACGGCCACCTGGAAGAAGCAGGGGGACGGCGGCACGTTCGTCGTCACGCCGCTGATCGAGGTGGAGCCGGGCGTGCAGGCGAGGCTGCCCGCCGAGCGGCACGCGCTGGCCGACGCCGGGGACCTGCCGGCCGTGCTCCGGCGGCGGGTGGACCAGACCGTCGTCGCCAGCCGGCGCTCGCCGCTGCCCGGCGGGGGAGAGGTGGTCCTGGTCGCCCGGCGGCTGCCCGGTCAGGCCGCGCGGGAGTGGACGGTCGTGTTCGACGACGACGCCGACCGCAACGACCCCGCCGCACGTGAGGTGGCGCGGCAGAAGCTCGCCGACGCCGTCGCGGCCGAACAGCCGGACTGAGCGTGGGCGAGCTCGTGGTGGGTGTCGGGGGCGCGACCGTGCTCGTCGGCGTCCCGGTCGGCCTCGCGCTGCTGGGCCGGCGGGCGCGGCGGCGCGGCATCCCGGGCTCGGTGCTCGCTCCGCTGGAGGAGATCTGGGACCCGGTGGCCCACCGGACGTCGATCGAGGTGCAGGTGCACGCCGAGCGCCAGGCCCCCGCACCCGCGCCCGGCGACCCGCCCCGGACTACTGCGGGGCGTCGCTCCCCATCTTCGCCTTGACCCCCTGGACGACGGCGTCGGCGCGGGCCTGAGCCATGCCCGCCACGCTCTGCAGCTTGGGGTCGTCCTTGGCGTGCTCCCAGGCGCGGCGGATCTGCTCGTAGCGCTCGCGGCCGGCGCGAGCGCCCAGCACGTAGCCGGCACCGAAACCGGCGAGGAAGGACAACTTCGCCACGGGGGACCTCCTGGGGGCTGGGAACGTCGTGATCACGCTACCTGTGGGACACCCGACGCGCGGCTCCACGAGCCGGTCCCGGGCGGCCCGGGAACGTCAGGTACTCTCGACCCGTCGCGCGGGCAGCACCCGCCGATCCCCCGTAGCTCAATTGGCAGAGCATGCGACTGTTAATCGCAGGGTTATTGGTTCGAGTCCAATCGGGGGAGCAAAGCTCCTGGTCAGTGCCTCGTCGATCGTGAGATCCGGGGACCATTAATTGCGCTATTTCTGTTTACCCCCAACTTTCGCGTCGTCTGACGTCGTCGGCGGCTCGCTACAGGACCCGGCGGATGGCTGCCGCTGTACGCAGGCTGGCGGTTCCACGGGCGAGGTAGACGTCCTGGGTGAGGCTGGGCCGGCTGTGGCCGAGGTGGTCGGCGATCTGGCGGGCGGACAGTCTGGCGTCGTCGAGCCGGGTGGCCACGGTCTTGCGGAAGGTGTGCGAGGTGACCCAGGGCAGGCCGGCCCGGTCCAGGGCTTGGCGGAGGTCGCCGCTGGTGTTGCTGGGGTCGCGCAGGTGACCGTTCGGGCTGGGGAAGAGCACAGGGTCGCCCTCCTGTGAGGGCAGGTCGGCGAGGCGGCGGCGGAGCAGGTCCAGGGTGCGTGCGGGCAGGGGGATGGTGCGTCGCCCGGCGCCGGTCTTGGGCACGTCCTGGATGAGCAGTCCGCGACCGGGCTGCCGGATGACGGTGCCGGTGACGCTCAGCGTGCCGGCGTTGAGGTCGACGTCGGCCGGGCGCAGCGCACAGGCCTCGCCGATGCGCAGGCCCGTGCCCAGGAGGAAGTCGACGAGATCGGGCAGGTCCCGGCGGACCGCCGCGGCATCGGCGGCCAGTCGGGCGCGCAGGAGGTCGACGTCCTCGCTGCTGAGCGCGCGGAGGCGTCGTTGGCTGCGGCCGGTGCGACGGGCCGGGGCGTCGCGCACCGGATTGGTGGGGAGCAGCCCGTGGCGGACGGCGAGCCCGAGGATGCCGGACAGCACGCTGCGGGTGGACTTGGCCGCGGCCGGGCCGTGCTGGGCGGCAACGGCGGTAAACAGGCGGTCGACGGTGGTAACGGTGAGCTCGCGCAGGAGCAGTTCGCCGAGGCCGGGCAGCACGTAGGACTGGACAGCGAACCGGTACAGCCGCTTGGTGCCGATCGCCAGGTCGCTGGCGTCGATGCCGGCCAGCCATTGGGCGGCCATGGCGCTGAGCCGGCTGTCGGCCGGCAGGGGAGGGGCCGCGGTGTTGGCACGGTCACGGAGAGCTTCACGCAGCAGCCGCTCGGCCTGTGCTCGAGTCGGGCCGGTGCGCAGGACGTGACGGCGCCGACCGTCGGGATCGCGGAAGCTGGCCGACGCTTGCACGCGGTTCCTGCCGAGCCGCTCGAAACGAATCGTCCCGAAGGTCCCCACGGCCAGTGGCGGCCTGCCCATGGGGTCTCCTCGGCTGTCGGCCCTTCTGCAGCGGGCTCGGTCAGCGTGCGAGGCATCCGGATTCATGGCGAGCGCTCCGGCCAGTGACTGTGGACGGGCCCGGGCCTGTGGACCCGGGCTTGACAGCCGCCGATGCTGCCGACGAGGGCTCCAGTCTTTCTCCAGAAGCGCATCGAGCGCCCTCGCGAGGACGAGAACTCCACCCGGGCCTGATTGCCGAGCGGGGACCAGCGTCAGCGGATGGCGACGACCCGCACACCAAGGTGATCGGCCCAGTTCAGCCACTGCCGGTCGGTGGTGTACGTCGCGCTGTCCAGGCTGCGTCCGAGAGCCAGGCACACCCGGTCGGCCAGGCTCAGGTCCGACCGGTGGCGGTAGAACGACGCCGCGAGCCGGGCGTCCAGGCGGCCGAAGGGCGTGACGGTGATCGCCAGTTCGTCCAGGACCTGGTCGATCTCCTCCGAAGCGATACCGATCCGGGCGGCCTTCTGCAGCACCTCGGAGTAGTTGACCGCGCTGATGGTCATGTCCTCAGCAGAGGCCACGCGGGCCACGACCTCCCAGCCGGGCTCGTGGTTGAGCAATGCCAACAGCGCGGAGGCGTCGAGGACGATCACTGGCCGGCAGACTCCTGGCCGTCGCTCGCCGCTGTCTCTCTTCGTCGGTCGGCGACCACCTGGTCACTCAGGCGCGCCCCGCCCGACGCCTTTTGAAACCGGTGCCACAGGCGCTCTAGCGCCGAACGGCGCCTCGGATCCCACCCCGCGAGGGGATCCTCGACCCTGCCGGTCTCGCTCATGGAGCAGACAGTAGTTCCTCGTACCTGCCGGAACCGTGTCTTTCCCCAGGTGGCATCAGACTCCCATGAGCAAGAGGTGTGTTGCACTTGATCTTGCTGTGTCTCCAGTAGCGAGAGGCGCAAGATCGCCCGGTGGGGCAGCTCACCAGGATCGACGTCGAGGCACCGGTCGAGCGCGTCTGGGAGGTGCTGCGCAAGGTCGAGCAGTGGCCGGAGCGGGGCCCGACGGTGACCTCGGTGCGACGCCTCGACGACGGGCCGCTCGCCGTCGGGTCCCACGCCCGGGTCGAACAGCCCCGGATCCCCCCGACCGAGTACGTGGTGACCGAGCTCGAGCCGAGCCGCTCGTTCACCTGGGTGGCCACCGGTCCCGGCGTCCGCACCACCGCTCGGCAGCTGCTCGAGGAACTCGGTAACGGCGGAACGCGCGTGACGCTGGCGGTGAGCAGGTTGGATGACTCGGCAGCGGAACGGTCGTCCTGTCACCACTGTCCGTCTCGGTCACTGGAGGAAGTCGGTGACGAGGCGGGCGATGGTGGCCGGGCGCTCGAGAATGAAGAGGTGTCCGCCACCCTCCACGACGTGGAGTGTCCCGTTCGGGATTCGCCAGGCGAGTATTCGTCCGTTGAGCAGGGGCACGAGCGGATCGTCGTCCCCGGCGAGGACGAGCGTGCGGTGCTGCAGGGTGTGCAACCACGGGAGGCTGCTCCAGCCGCTGATCGCATACAGCTGACCGAAGTATCCCTTCATGGACGGCGGGTGGATTCGGCCCAGCATGGCGTTGAACAGGGCGCCCGAGTCCGACCGGGCGAGTCCGCCATAGATCCGGCCGGCGATCCGGTGGTAGTAGGCGGGGTCCCGGTATCTGCGCGGAGTGGTCAGGGGCAGCACGGCCCGAGGCTCGCCGGGCAGGCCGCCGAGCCCCGGCGTGGTGGCGGCGAGCACCAGACTGCGCACACGGCCGGGCGACTGGCGAGCGAGCTGTTGGGCGACGGCGCCCCCGAGCGAGACGCCGAGGACGTCGATTTGCGCGTGCCCCAGCTCGTCAAGGAGGCCGCTGATGGTGCGGGCCAGGCCGGGGAGACGCCGTGGCCACGCATAGGGCGTCGAGCCGCCGATGCCAGGGGCGTCGAAGCTGATGACCTGGAGGCCGCGCGCGCTGAGCTGCTGCTCGAACGGGGTGCTCAGGTCGAGGCTGGCTCCGAGGCCGGTGATGAACAGCAGCGGTCGGCCGTGGCCACGAATCGACGTGCGCAGCCGAAGGTCGCCGACGTCCACGTGCCGGACTTCGGCTGATCGCGTCACCCGGTGGGCCCCCCGTTCCGGTCGGCGCTCGTTCGTACGGTCCGGCTGGGACCGGCGGACATGGTGCATGCCCCGCGCATCAGCGCCGGGCACGGCTGCGGCATGGGTCAGCCGTAGAAGCGGAACACCGGCTCCGCGATGCACACGGGTTTCTGGCCGCCTTCGCGCTCGATGATCGCGGCGACGGTGAGCTGCACGCCCCCGGTGATCACCTCGACCTCTTCCAGGGTGGCGGTCAGCCGCAGCTTCGACCCGACCGGCACTGGGGCGGGGAACCGAACCCTGTTGAGGCCGTAGTTCACGCCCATAGTCGAGTCGGTGACGGTGAGCACCTGGGACCACATGGGGGTGAGCAGCGAGAGGGTGAGGTAGCCGTGCGCGATCGGGCCTCCGAACGGGCTCTCGGCCTCCGCGCGTCCGATGTCGACGTGGATCCACTGGTGGTCGTCGGTCGCGTCGGCGAAGAGGTTCACCCGGTTCTGGCCTATGTCGAACCAGTCGCTCGTTCCGAGCTCGTGGCCCTTCAAGGCGGGCAGCTCGGCAAGTGTCGTTTGGGTGCTCATGCGGTCGCGTCCATCGGGGAAGTCGGATGGCCCGCGGGGCGAGCCGGTGCGCGGATCGGGCGGCGGTCCTGGGAGGTCACATCGACAGGCCGCCGTCGACCGGCAGGACGGTCCCGGTGATGTAGCCCGCCTCCTCGGAGGCGAGAAACGCGACGGCCGGTGCCATCTCCGCCGGCGCGGCGAACCGGCCCATGGGAATGCCCGCTGTGATCTCGGCGAGCTTGTCCTCCGGGACCTCGGCGACCATGGCGGTGGCCGCGTTAGGAGAGATCGCGTTCGAGGTGATGCCGAAGCGCGCGACCTCCTTGGCGACCGTCTTGGTGAAGCCGACGATCCCCGCCTTGGCCGCGGCGTAGTTGGCCTGCCCGACGTTGCCGTGCATGCCGGTGTAGGACGTGACATTGACGATGCGGCCGTAGCCACGCGCCCGCATGTGCGGGATGGCGGCGCTGGTCGTGTTGAACGTGCCGCCGAGATGCACGTCGATCACCTGCCGCCATTGCTGGGCGGTGAGTCGCCAGACGACGGCGTCCCGGGTGATGCCGGCGTTGTTGACCACGACGTCGAGGCCGCCGGCCCAGCCGGCCACGTCGTCCACGGCCGCGGCGACCGCGTCCCGGTCGGCGACGTCGACGGCCAGGGAAGCCACCGTGTCGCTGCGCTCGCCCCACGCCTTCGCCAACGCGTCGGGATCGAGATCCAGGGGCGCGATGCGGGCGCCCGCGTCGGCGAAGAAGGTGGCGATCTCCTGCCCGATGCCCTGGGCGGCACCCGTGACCAGGACGGTGCGCCCCGAGAAGTCGAAGGTGAGAGGCATGCTCCTGATGTCCTTCCAGGCCGTCGCAGGCGCGTCGGCGAGTTGACGGGTGGTTCGCTTGCGGGATCCGACCGTCGCGCAGGGGCGCGGACGTGCACTAGGGACGGATGTCGCGGCTGGGGGGTGGGGCGCCCCACAGCGCCGGCGGGACGTCACCGGGGTGACCCGGCGCTCGGTCCCGCCGGCGAGGGCGGATCACGGAGCGGCGTACACCGACTTCAGCACCTGGTAGTTGGTCAGACCCTCGGGGCCTTGCTCGCGTCCCCAGCCGCTGGCCTTGATGCCGCCGAACGGCGACGCCGGATCGTTGACGTAGGAGTTGATCCCGATGCTGCCAGTCCGGACCCGCCGGGCCACGGCGGTGGCACGCTCCGGATCGGCACTCCACACGGACCCGCCGAGGCCGTAGTCGGTGTCGTTGGCCATCGCGATGGCCTGCTCCTCGTCGTCGTAGGGGATCACCGAGAGCACCGGGCCGAAGATCTCCTGCTGCGCGATGGTGTGGTTGTTGTCCACGTCGGCGAAGACCGTGGGCGACACGAAGAAGCCGCGGTCCTGGGGGCGGCCCCCTCCGGCGGTGAGCCGGGCTCCCTCGGCGAGGCCCTTGGCGATGTAGGACTCGACGCGGTCGCGCTGTCGGCCGGACACCATCGGCCCGATCTGCGTCGCCGTGTCCAGCGCGTCGCCGACCGTCAGCGAGCCGGCGAACCCGCTGATGGTGTCGACGATCTGCTGGTAGCGGTGCCGCGGCGCGAACACCCGGGTGCCGACGAAGCAGGTCTGCCCGTTGTTGAGCAGGGTCGCGGGGAAGAAGGCGTCGAGCTGCCCGGCGAGATCGGCGTCGTCGAGCACGATGGCCGCGGACTTCCCGCCCAGCTCGAGCGTCACCGGACGCAGCAGCCGTCCGCAGGTCTCGGCGATGCTCCGGCCGGCCGCCGTCGAGCCGGTGAAGCCGACCTTGTCGACGCCGGGGTGGGCGACCAGGTAGGCGCCGACCTCCCGCCCGGCGGGGACGATGTTGAGCACCCCGGCCGGCAGGCCGGCCTCGATCGCGGCCTCGGCTGTGATCCAGGAGTCCAGGACCGTCTCCGGTGCCGGCTTGAGGACCACCGTGCATCCCGCCGCCAGCGCGGGCGCGATCTTGGTGAACGCCAGGGCCTGGGGGAAGTTCCAGGGCACGATGGCGGCGACCACCCCGACGGGCTCCCGGCGCACGAGCGTGGTGCCTCCGAACATGGCGGGGCGGCGCTCCTCGAGCCCGTCACGGACCAGGCCGCCGTAGTAGCGCAACAGCAGCGCCGGGAACACCGCCTCGAAGGCGAGCGAGGTGCTCAACGGCATGCCGTTCTGGCTGCTCACCGCATGGGCGGTCTGCTGGCCGCGGGCCTCCAGGGCAGCTGCGAAGCGGTCGAGCACTTCGGCGCGGCGGGCCGGCTCCCAGTTCGCCCAGCCTGCGGGGTCGTCGAAGGCGGCCCGTGCGGCGGCCACGGCCCGATCGACGTCGGCCTCGACGGCCTCCGGCACCGAACCGATCGTCTCTTCGGTGGAGGGCGAGACCACGGTGATGCGCTCGGCGCTGGCCGGCGTGGTCCACTCCCCACCGATGTAGAGGCGTTCGTGGTTGCTCTGCGTCATGACAGTCTCCTCGGGATGGGAGGGCTTCAGCCCTGGGTGGGGGGTGTGCGGACGACGAGGCCGTCCAGGTCCGGGCACAGCTCGAGCTGGCAGGAGAGACGCGAGTTGCACTGAGCGCCGTCGAGGAACTCGAGCAGGTCCTGCTCCTCGGGAGCCGGCTCGCCGAGCCGGTCCTGCCAGTCGCCCTCCACGTAGACGTGGCAGGTCGCGCACGAGCAGCCACCGCCGCACTCGGCGACGATGCCGGCCACGTTGTTCAGCAGTGCGGCCTCCATCACCGTGCCGCCGGGCTGGGCGTCCACGGTTTGCTTGCCGCCGTCGGCGTCGATGTAGGTGATCTTGATCATGAGGAGCTCCTCACGCAGTCGGGAGGTGGTCAACGGGGGACGAGGTCGCGCAGAGCGACGGCCGGGTCGGCGAGCCGGTGGACGTCGGGGGTGGCGTGGCCGGCGATCCACTTCTTGCCGGCCATGAACTCCGCGCCGGCGTTGACCGCCTCGACCGCGAGGACGCGGCCGTCGCCGTCAAGGTGGAAGGTGGCGAAGCCGTCGGTGTCGGGGTGACGGCGGACGACGGAGGCCTCGGCGGAGCCGAACAGCCCCGCGATCTGCAGCTTCAGGTCGAACTGGTCGGACCAGAACCACGGCACCTCGGGAACCGGTGCCGGCAGGCCGAGGATGTCGGCCACCGCCTGCTTGGCCTGCTCACCGGCGCTGGGGATGCTCTCCAGGCGGCAGTGGGTGCCGGGGTAGTGGTGCACCGGGCGGCTGGTGACGTCGCCGATGGCCCACACTCCCTCGGCCGACGTCCGGGCCCGGTCGTCGACGACGATGCCGTTCCCGCACACGAGGCCGGCGGTCCGCGCGAGCTCGTCACACGGGACGGCGCCCACCCCGACCAGGGCCACGTCGCACGGGATCTGCCGACCGTCGGCGAGGTCAACCGCGGAGACGGCACCGTCGCCGTCGACGGCGAAGCCGATGACCTCGACGTCGGTGTCGATGACCGTGCCGCGCGAGCGGTGGTACTCGGTCAGCCATGCGGACAGTCCCGGCCCCGCCACGCGGGCAAGGACCCGGTCGGCTCGTTCGAGCACGGTGACCTCCGCACCGAGCCGCCGGGCCGCCGCGGCCACCTCCAGCCCGACGTAACCACCACCGATGATCACCAGTCGCGAGCCGGGTCCTAACCGTCCGCGCAGCACGCAGGCGTCCTCGTAGGTCCGCAGCGTGTGGACGCCGGGACGGTCGGCCCCGGGGACGGCGAGGGGCCGGGGACGCGCGCCGGTGGCGAGCACGGCCGCGTCGTATCTGACCTCTGACCCGTCGCCCAGCCGTAGCCGGTGATCCGCCGGGTCCAGCTCGGCGACCCGCCGCCCGAGCAGCAGCTCCACGTCCTGGTTGGCGTAGAACTGCGCGGGGCGCAACAGCTCAGGTTCTCCGTGGGCGCCGGTCAGGTACGCCTTGGACAGCGGCGGCCGGTGGTAGGGGACCTGCGACTCCTCGCCGATCAGGGTGATCGACCCGGTGAAGCCGTGCTGCCTGAGAAGGGCTGCGGCACCGGCGCCGGCGTGGCCGGCACCGACGATCACGACCCGCTGGAGGCCGGTGGTCATGGCTCTGCCCTCACACGGTCGTGAAGGTGATGGGCTGGGTTTTCAGGCCGGACAGGAAGTTCGCCGCGACGTACTTCGGCGTCCCGGCCAGCCGGACCGAGCGCAGCTTGGGCAGCAGTTCCTCGAGAAGGATCCGCATCTCCAGCTTCGCCACGTGCTGGCCGAGGCACATGTGCGGCCCGTAGCCGAACGCGATGTGCTTGTTCGGCCGGCGAGTGACGTCGAAGACGTCGGGGTCGGTGAAGACGTCCTCGTCGCGGTTGGCCGAGGGGTAGAGCAGCATGACGCTGTCGCCGGCCTTGAGGTGGCGGCCGCGGAACTCCGTGTCCTGGCTGACGATCCGCTGGAAGTGCTTCACTGGCGACACCCAGCGCAGAGCCTCGTCGATCAGCGACGGCACCAGGGACATGTCCCCGCGGACCTTGTCCAGCTGGTCGGGGAACCGTGCGAAGGCCTGGATGGCACCCGAGATGGTCGAGGCCGTGGTGTCGTGCCCGGCGGTCGCGATGGCGATGTAGTAGCCGTTGACGAAGCTCTCGGGCAGGTATTCGCCGTCGATCTTGGCGTTGGCGATGATCGACGCGAGGTCGTCGGTCGGGTTTGCGCGCCGGTCGGCCGACAGCTGGTTGAAGTAGCCGTAGAAGTCCGCGATCGCCGCCCGGAACATCCGGGCCGCGACGTCGGGTTCCGGCGCCACCTCGGCCCGCTGCTCCTCCGGGTCGGTGGTACCGAAGAACTCCTGCGTGAGCTTGAGCATCCGCGGCTCGTCCTCGCGGGGCACCCCGAACAGCGTCATGATCACGCGCAGGGGGTAGTGCAGCGCGAAGTCCTTGACGATGTCGACCGGACGTCCCTCGAAGGTCATCAGGTGGTCGACGGCCTCGCGCGCCAGCTCGCGGATGAGGTCCTCCCGCTTGCGCACGTTGGCCGGCAGGAACCAGTTGCTGGTGACGTTCTTGATGGCCGTGTGCTCGGGAGCGTCCATGTAGGCGAGCGTGTCGATCGTGCGGGCGTCGCCCCGCACCAGCTCGAGGAATCCCAGGCTGGCCCGGTCGTTGATCATCGGTTCGCCCCGGCCGCTCGTGAACACCGCCGGGTTCCGCTCGATCTCGACGATGTCGGCGTGCTTGGTGGCCAGCCAGATCGGGTCGAAGCCGTCCACGTGCGCCACCCCGAACGGGTTGTTCTCCCGCAGCCACTTGAAGGCGGGGTAGGTGCGGTTCTCCTCGTCGGCGTAGCTCTGCGGCAGCACCGCGTCGGCGGCGATGTCGTCCGGGATCCGGAAGTCGCTGAGGATCTGAGCGGTCATGGGTCGATCTCCTGTCGGTGCGGAGGGAAAAGGGAGTCGCTCGCCGCTCAGGCGGGAACGGCAACAGCGGGCTGCGGGACGGTCACCGGGGCGGCCTTGCGACCCAGGACCAGGTCGGCACCGTGCTCGCCGATCATGATCGTCGGGGCGTTGGTGTTGCCGGAGGTGACTTGCGGCATCACCGAGGCGTCGATGACGCGCAGGCCGTCGACTCCGTGCACCCGCAGCTGCGGGTCAACGACGCCGTCGTCGGGCGAGCCGATGCGGGTGGTGCACGCCGCGTGGTACATGTGCTGGGTCTCGGCGCGGACCCACGCGGCCAGCTCGTCGCGGCGGGTGACGCTCGTGCCGGGGTTGACGCGCTCGCCGAGCACTCGGCGCAGGGGCGGCTGGGCGGCGATCTGCTCGACGAGGTCGATGGCCCGCAGGACGGCGTCGACCTCGGACTGCTGGGACAGCAGGTTGCTGACGATGCGCGGGGCCGCGGTCGGGTCGGCCGAGCGCAGGCGGACCGAGCCGCGCGAAGTCGGGCCGTTGTAGGACAGCCCGATCGTCATGCCGCCGCCGACGGGACGCCGCATCTCGTGCTCCCAGAAGTAGCCCGGCACGAAGACCATCTGGAAGTCCGGGGAGGCCAGGGACGGGTCCGACCGCCAGAGCACGGCGGACTCCGCGGCGTTGGAGCTGAGCATGCCGGTGCCGTCGGCCATCCACTGCTCCATGTGCGCCGGGTCGGCCGCGGCGGCGAGGGTGACCGGGTGGCTGGTCTCCCAGTGCAGCAGCGTGAGGGGGTGGTCCTGCAGGTGCCGGCCGACGTGGGGGGAGTCGACGACGGGGGTGATGCCGATCTCGCGCAGGTGATCGGCCGGCCCGATGCCGGAGAGCATGAGCAGCTGCGGGGAGTTGTAGGCGCCGGCGCTGAGGATGACCTCGCGCTCGGCGCGGGCGGTGTGCACCGCCCCGTCGTGCGCGTACTCCACGCCGACCGCCCGGCCGCCCTCGAGGAGGATGCGGTGCACGGTGGCGCCGGTGATCAGCTGCAGGTTGGTGCGCTCGAGCGCGGGGCGGAGGAATGCGTCGGCCGTCGAGCAGCGCCGCCCGTCCTTGATGGTGGTCTGGAACATCCCGGTCCCGGCCTGCGTGGCGCCGTTGAAGTCGGGATTGCGCTCGATGCCGGCGCCGGCCGCCGCCTCGATGAAGGATTCCGCGTGCGGGGAGAGCCACCGCTGAGTCGTCACGTGCAGCGGGCCGTCCTGCCCGTGGTAGGCGTCGTGGATGTCGGCGTTGTGCTCGGAGCGGGTGAAGTAGGGGAGGACCTCGTCGTAGGACCACCCGGTGGCGCCGTGGTCGCGGGCCCAGCCGTCGAAGTCCTCGTGCGTCCCGCGCATGTAGATCATCGCGTTCATGGACGACGAGCCGCCGAGCATCTTTCCGCGGGGCAGGTACACCCGGCGGCCCGCCAGGCCGGGCTCGGAGTCGGAGTTGTAGTTCCAGTCGTTCGGCCCCTGGAACATGCCCGAGAACAGAGCGGGGACCTTCACGAGCAGGTCGTCGTCGGAGCCCCCGGCCTCGAGCACGAGCACGCGGTGCCCGTCGGCGCTGAGCCGGTCGGCCAGGACGCAGCCGGCCGAGCCGGCGCCGACGACGATGTAGTCACAGGTGGGCATGACGCCTCCGGGGGATGGCGCGCAGTTGCTCGGTTGCGCGGCGGTGGTCGCGGTCGGCGCCGAGGGCTTCCAGCCCTCCGAGCGTCGCCGGGTGGGTCGTGCGAGCTGGGTGTAAGGGTCGTCACAGTGACCTGGGTCTCGGTAGCCGCGAATGAGGCATCACGTGATGCCGAAGGGGTCTCCCCGGTCGATCTGGGCATGACGAAGTGCCCCGATGCTGAACTCGCGGCCCGCCGTAAGCGGAATCGGTGAACCGTCGCGGAAACCCGACGAGGCCGGCTCAGCTGGGGCGGGGCCGGAGCGGTGCGGCAGCGGGAGACGATTCACGGCGCGGGCCGCCGGCGAGCTGCAGGAGCGGGCGAATGCCCGGGGCCGCCTGGTTGCGGACGTTCCCGCCCTCGTCGAGGTACACCGCGCCGGCCACCTTGCTGATCAGGGCCCGGGCGACCTGGCGGGCACACTGGGTGAACTCGACGACGTCCTCGCGCGCGTCCCCGACGCGGGCGGCGACGGCGACTTGCGAGCGGGGTGCTCCGACCAGCGGCACCGCGCGCAGCGGATCAGACGGGAACGACAGCCGCCACGCGCTCTGGCACAACGCTGTGACCACCGAGCCGCAGGCGACCGACAGCAGCAGCTCCGACACGGTGACGACCGACTCCGCCGCGGTGCGGGCCGGTCCGTTGCGGAGATCATCGAGATGCCAGAACGCCGTCCACTCGCGGGGCGCGCTGGGCATGTCGATGAGGGGCTCGTCGAGCACGAGGCCGACGTCGATCTCGTCGAGGCAGGCGAACTCGTGGTCGGCGCGGACGCAGAGCAGGAGCGGCTCGTCGAAGAGCGGCGTGAGGGTCAGTTCGTCGTAGGCGCAGGGAGGGCGGACCAGTGCCAGGTCGACGTCGCCCGCGAGCACGGCCGGGAACTGGTCGGCGAAGGAGAGCTCCCGCAGGGATACACGAACGTCGGGATTCCGCTGCCTGAAGGCGCGGATGATGTCTCCGGTCAGGTCCGCCGCGGCGATCGAGCCGGCCACCAGCCCGACCTTCAGCGTGCGTTCCCGGGAGCCCACCCGCTGCACGACTCCGACGGCGCGACCGATGCGGTTGAGGATGTCCTGCGCCTCGCCGAGCAGAACGGTCCCGGCCGGCGTGAGGTCGATCCCCTGGGGGGGAGCGGACGACCAGCTGGGTGCCGATCTGGCGCTCCAGGCTCTTGAGTGCCTTGGAGACCGCCGGCTGCGCGATCATCAGTCGACGCGCGCCGCCGTGGATGCTGCCCTCCTCCGCGATGGCGACGAACATCTCCAGGTGCCGTACGTCCATCGGACGACCCCTCATCTCTACCCGCGCGCCGAGGGACGCGAGGCACACACTTGTATCCCGGCGCTCGTGAGCCGCGCCACAGGGCGGCAGCAGGTCGAGACGGTTGTCTCGGTCCTGCGACGCGGACGGATGTCGCGGAGGCCCACGACCCCCGTCTCTGTCGCTCCCGCCTGGGCCGGAGTCGCCTGGTGCGAGTGGGCAGAGCACAGCGAACCGATGTACCCGAGGACGGCGGCGCATGGCCGGCCCCTCACAGCCCGAGCCGAGCGTTGCGGAGACTGGAGCGGGCGCGACCGCCGAGCTCGCGCGGCAGGCGTCGACGCTGCGATTCGCCGATCTGCCGGCTGATGTCGTGACCCTGGCCAAGCAGTGTGTGCTCGACACCCTGGGCGTGGCCGTCGCCGGAGTCTTCGAACCATGCGGTGTTCGGCGGTCAAGGACTGGTCGCCGCGACCTCGGACGACGCCGACCTGCACCTCGCACGGACCGACTTCGGCCGCCCGTGGCACCTGCGCGACGAACTGCCCAAGCTCTATCCATCCTGCTTCGGCACGCACGCCGCCATCGAGTGCGCGCTGCGGCTGCGGAAGGAGGCCGGGGGAGCCGACGTCCGTGACGTCGAGCTGACCTTCCCGCCGGTGCTCCTCCAGGTCTGCGCCGTCGCCCGGCCGGCCACCGGCCTAGAGGGCAAGTTCAGCCTGACGTTCACGACGGCGCTGGCGTGGCCGGAGGGCGCCGTGACCGTCGACCGCCTCAGGGACGACGCCGTGGGGGAGCCGGCGCTCAAGGCGCTGGCGGATCGCGTGCGGCTCCGCTGTGACGCATCCCTGCCAAACACGGCCACCCGGATGCGGGTCCGCCTCGAGGACGGGCGGGAACTCCGGACTGAGGCGGACTCCACGAGCAGGCGGTGGATGCGGGATCCGACGGAGGTGTGGCCCACGTTGACCAGCAAGTTCACCTCCCTCGCCGCACCCGCGCTTGGTGCGGCCGGCGCAGAGCGGGTGCCGCGTCGGCGGTGGAGCTCTTCGCCGTAGTCGGAGCGGCCGAGGCTGCGACATCCGTCTCGACTTCGCTGTGAAGTTGTTGACCGACTACCTACCGAGTCCGACGCTGCCTCCAGCGGCCAGTGCATGACCGGGGTCACACACCCCCTCCATCCGGTCCGCGAGGCCCACGGGCCGAACTCCAACCCCGATGTCGACAACGAGTGAGGCAGCCATGGTCCTTGCAGACCTCCCCACCGGGACGACCCGCGAAGAGGCGGCTGAGCGCCGCCGGCAACGGCGACGGGTCTACATCTCGAGCTTCGTGGGCAGCGCCGTCGAGTTCTACGACTTCCTGATCTACGCCACTGCGGCGAGCCTCGTGTTCGGTCCGCTGTTCTTCAGTTCCGCGTCGCCGGCCATCGGGACGGTCGCGTCGTTCGCCACGCTGGCCGTCGGGTACGTCGCCCGACCGCTCGGCGGGCTCGTCGCCGGCCACTTCGGGGACCGGGTCAGCCGCAAATCCACGCTGATCTGGACGCTGACGACCATGGGCCTCGCCACCGCGCTGATCGGGGTCCTGCCGACCTACCAGCAGATCGGTGCGCTGGCCCCGATCCTGCTGATTCTCCTGCGGCTCGTGCAGGGGATCGCCGTCGGCGGCGAGTGGGCCGGGGCCGTCCTGATGTCCGTGGAGCACGCCAAGCCCCAGAGCCGCGGCCTTCTCGGGAGCGCAACGCAGTCAGGATCGGCCGCGGGGCTGCTCCTGTCGTTCGCGGCCTTCGCGGGCCTCAACGGGCTCAGCCAGGAGCAGTTCCTGGCCTGGGGTTGGCGGCTGCCCTTCCTGTCGACCGTCGTGCTCCTGGGGATCGGCCTCTACATGCGGCTGAAGGTGCAGGAGAGCCCGGTGCTCGTCGCCGAGCAGGCAGCCGAGTCCGCCGATGAGCACCGGCCGGCCCGGGCCCCGCTGTTCGCGCTGCTGCGTCAGCGTCCCGGTCGGGTCCTCCTGGCCATCGGCGTGGACGCCGGTCCATTCATGGCGCAGGCGATCATCACCACCTTCCTCATCTCCTACGCCGTCTCCACCTACGGGGTGGACCGCCAGGTGTTGCTCACCGCGCTGATCATCGCCTCCGCGATCATGCTGTTCAGCATTCCGCTGTTCGCGCTGCTGTCCGACCGGATCGGACGCCGGCCAGTGCTCATCACCGCGGGCCTCCTGACCGCGGTGCACGCCTTCGTGGTGTTCCCGATGATCGAGTCCGGTTCCGCCGGCATGGTTTTGCTCGCCTTCGTCATCGCCCTCCCGGTCCTGCGCGCGGCGACGATCGGCCCTGTTGGTGCCCTGCTGTCCGAGCTGTTCCCGACCAGGTCCCGGTACACCGGTGTGTCCCTGGCCTACCAGTTCGCCGCCGTCCTGGGCGGGGGCATCGGCCCGCTGCTGGCGGCCAGCTTCGTCACCCCCGGTGGGCCAGGAATCGTCGCCGTGTCGGTGCTTATCGCCGGCGCCTGCCTGGTGAGCGCCGCGTGCGTCTCTGCGATCGGTGAGACGAAGCAGGTGGACCTGACCAATGCCTGAGACAGGGATCGCCACCGCGGTGAACGTGGAGGGGACTTCGGGAGGCAACGGCGTGGCCAGCTCGACGGAGCCTCCTGACCAGCGGGCAGACCCGGTGCTGGCCGACTTCCCGGTGCGCGAGCGGGGGGCCTACCTCGAGAAGTTCTCGGTCGGGGAGGTGTACGAGCACCACTGGGGCCGCACCCTGAGTGCTGCGGACAGTGCCCTGTTCAGCACCGCGCTGTGCCACTGGAACCCCATGCAGCTCGACACCCAGTTCGCCACGGCCCACGGCCACCCAGACGTCGTGATCAACCCGATGCTCGTGCTCTGCACCGTCATCGGCCTGTCGGTCGAGGACCTCAGCGAGAGCGGCGGCCCGTTCCTCGGCATCGACGGGTGCCGCTTTCCGACACCGGTGCACCCGGGGGACACGATCACCGCCACCTCCGAGGTGCTCGCCGTCCGCCCGTCCCGCAGCCGACCGGGCACCGGCGTCGTCACGTGGCGGACTACCGGACGCAACCAGCGAGGCGACGTCGTTTGCGAGTACGTGCGCAGCAACCTGCTCGCCGAGAAGGAGTCCCGATGACCACGCAGACCGCCTCCGCCGTCACCGACGACCGCGGACCGCTGTCGCAGCGGACCGGCGACGGCACCTGGTTCGAGGACTTCCGGCCCGGCATGCGCTGGCGCTCCGCGCGCGGCTCGACCATCGACGAGGTCGAGAATCAGCTGCTGACCAAGCTGGTGATGAACAGCGCCCAGGAGCACTGGAACGAGCACCGCATGCAGGACTCGCCCTGGGGCGACCGGCGGCTGGTGTTCGGCATGATCACCGGCTCGCTCACCATCGGCCTGGCCAGCCAGGACACCGCCGAGAACGCCCTTGCCGAGGTCGGGCTCGACCAGATGCGCTTCCGCGCCCCGGTCTTCCACGGCGACACCGTCTACGCCTACACCGAGGTCCTCGCGGTCGAGCCCGACCCCGACCGCGACGACGCCGGCCTGGTGCGCTTCCAGCACTGGGGGGCGACCGGCGACGACCGGATCGTCTTCGAGTGCCAGCGCACCGTCCTCGTCAAGCGGCGCAGCCACTGGCGATCCCGATGACCCGACACCACTCCCCCAGGAGGCTCGCACCATGACCAGCCGCCCGCTGCGCGCCCGGCGCTCCGAACTGTCCACCCCCGCGACCAGCGAGAAAATGATGGCGAAGGCCGCGGCCAGTGACGCCGATCTGGTCTTCCTCGACCTCGAGGACGCCGTCGCCCCGAACGCCAAGGACCTCGCCCGTCGGGGCGCGGTGAAGGCCTTGCTGGGTCTCGACTGGGGCCGCAAGACGCGCGCCGTCCGGGTCAACGGCGTGCACACCCAGTGGTGCTTCGACGACATCGTCGATGTCGTGACGGGCGCGGGTGAGGTGCTCGACGTCCTCATCATCCCGAAGATCAAGGCACCTCGGGACGTCTGGTTCGTCGATACCCTGCTCACCCAGCTGGAGACCAGGGCCGGCCTGCCGGTCGGGCGGATCGGGCTGGAGCTGCTCATCGAGGAGGTCGAGGCGCTCGCCCGGGTGGACGAGATCGCCGCGTGCTGCTCGCGCATCGAGGCCCTCATCCTCGGCGTGGGAGACCTGGCGGCCAGCCACGGCATGCGTGGCGCGCACATCGGCACGAGCGCGAACTATCCGGGCGACATCTGGCACTCGGCCCGGACCCGGATGATCGTCGCCGCCCGCGTCAACGGGCTCGACGCGATCGACGGTCCGTTCGGTGAGTTCCGCGACACCACCGCCTACGAGGAGCAGGCCCGGTGGGCCGCGGAGCTGGGTGCGGTGGGGAAGTGGGCGATCCACCCCAACCAGGTCGGCGTCGCAAACGCCGTCTTCGCCCCCACGCCGGAGGAGGTCGAGCACGCCCGCCGCGTGGTCGTGGGGATGCGGGCCGCCGAGGCGCAGGGGGAGGGGGCCATCGCCGTCGACGGAACGATGGTCGACGCCGCGACAGCCCGGATCTTCGAGGTGGTCCTGGAACGGGCCGCCCTCGTTTCGGGGGATGACGCGCGATGACTGCTCACGCCGGTCGGACGGGAGACTCTTCGGGGCGGCACAGCCCGGAGTTCGAGGAGCTCGTGGCCATGCTCCGGTCGAGACCGTTCAACGCCGACACCACCCCGGTGGCCGAGCTGCGGGCCGGGTTCGAGCGCTTCGCCGCCGGGTTCGCCGATCCGCCGCCGGTGGAGCGCGAGCCGGTGGACGCGGGTGGGGTGCCGGCCGAGTGGGCCCACCCGACGTCCGCCCCGGTATCCGCCGCGGTGCTGTACCTGCACGGCGGTGGCTACACCATCGGTTCCATCGCGGCATACCGGGACCTGTCGGCGCGCCTGGCCGTGGCCGCGGACGTCCCCGTCCTCACCATCGACTACCGCCTCGCCCCTGAGCACCGGTTCCCGGCGGCCGTCGACGATGCCCTCGCGGCCTATGACTGGCTGTGCGCGCGGGTCGACCCGGCGCGCATCGTTCTCGCCGGTGACTCCGCCGGCGGCGGGCTGGCGATGGCCACCGCCGTCGCCGCGCGGGACGCCGGGCGCCCGCTGCCGGGTGGCCTGGTCCTCATTTCCCCGCTGGCCGACCTGGCACACACCGGCGCCTCGGTCGCGCGCAACGCCGACCTCGATCCCATCGTGACGCCAGCCGGCAGCCACGCCTACGCCGAGCGCTACCTCGGACCCGACGGCAACCCGCTGCACCCGCTGGCCTCACCGGTCTACGCCGATCTGTCCGGGCTGCCGCCCGTGCACGTCCTGGTGGGGACCGCCGAGGTGCTCCTGGACGACTCGCTGCGCCTGGCGCGGCGGGCCCGGGACGCGGGGACGTCCGTGGATCTCGACGTGTGGCCGGACATGATCCACATCCTGCCCTTCTTCGCTTCCCGGGTGCCCGAAGCCCAACTGGCCCTGGCCGCCGTCGCCGACCACGTGCGCCGGCGAACGGCCGACCGACCGGTCCCCATCGGGTAGGTTGTGAGCCATCAACCGCTTGAGGCTGTGAGGTGCTGATGGCGCTTCCCGAGCCGGTCCCGGCGGCTGGGTCGAACGGAGCCAGGCCCGGTGGACGCCAGAAGCAGCGCTCGGACCTGTCCACCCGTCGCCTGCTCGAGGCATCCGCGGCACTGATCAGCGAGCGCGGCTTCGAGCGGACCACGCTGGCCGACATCGGTCGGCGCGCCGGGTACAGCCACGGCCTGGTCACCCGGAAGTTCGGCAGCAAGGCCAACCTGCTGAGCGCCCTCGTGGAGCGGATGACGGAGCGCTTCGGTCCGGACCGGCTGGCCGAGACGGTCGGCCACCGGTCCGGCCTGCCCGCACTCACGCACGTCGTGACCGTCATCCGGCAGGAGGCCGAGCGCTCGCCGACGGAGCTGCGGGCCTTCTACGCCCTCATGTTCGAGGGGATCAAACCGACTTCGGAGCTACACCTACACCTGCGGGGGCTCAACCGGGACTTTCGCGGCCGGCTGGCGCGGTTCGTGGCGGACGGCATCGCCGACGGCACCGTTCGTGCCGGGGCGGATCCGCACGCCGTCGCCAACCTCGTGACGTCTGCGATGCGGGGGATTGCCTACTTCTGGATGCTCGATCCCGAGGAGTTCGACATCCTCGCCGAGCTCGACGCGCTCAGCGCCCAGGTCGCCGCGTGTCTCGCCCCGACCTGACGCAGCCGGCCCGCATCGGGCCGTGCCGCACCGGCCCCACGACCGGGAGAGCCGGATGACCTCCTCGCCTCCGCCGCACCGCGACGGGCCGCCGGTCGACGACGCCGCCGACGCCCCCGTCCGGCGTGAGCGCCAGCTCGCCGCCTTCGCGCACACCGCGGCCGTCATCGCGCGGGAACCGACGCTGGAAACGGTGCTCGACCGCCTGGCCGACGAGGTGCGCGCCGCCACGGGTATGTGCACCTGCGCCGTCGTGCTCACCGACGAGGGCGCCGGCGAGTTCCGCTACGCCGGGCGGTCCGGTCTACCGCCGGACTACGTCGAGCGCCTCGAGGCGGCCCGCCGCAACGGGGCCTACATGGTGACCACCGAGGCGGTCCGGACCCGCCGTCCGATCGTCGCGCGCGGCACCCGTGACCGAGTGCTGGGCGACCCCCGGTGGGCGCCGGCGTACGACCTGCTCCGCGACGCCCCCTGGGACGCGTTCGTGGCACTGCCGATGATCGTGCGCGGTCGCGCGATCGGTGCGCTCAACGGCTTCCACCGTGTCGGCCACGTCCCCGACGACGCCGAGGTCGGCTTCCTCGCCGCGATGGCCGACCACGCGGCGATCGCCGTCGACAACGCCCGTATGTACCGGGAGCTGCAACTGCGCGCCGCGGAGGAGGAAAGGCAGCGGCTGGCCAGGGACATGCACGACTCGGTCACCCAGGCCCTGTTCTCCCTGACGCTGCAGGCCCGCAGCATCGAGCTGACCGCCCGCGAGCGCGCGGAGCGCGGGCTGATCACCGAGCTCGCCGAGTTGCGGGAACTCGCCCAGTCAGCCTTGACGGAGATGCGCGCCTTGATCCAGCACCGTCGGCCGGCGGAACTGCACGAGCAGGGGCTGGCCCAGGGCCTGCGGCGGCACGCGGCGGCCGTGGCCGGAGCAGCGGGGCTGAGCGCGGAGGTGGTGTGCGACGAGGACCCGCTGCTTGAGCAGAACCTGGAGGAGGACCTGTTCCGTCTCGTGCAAGAGGCGCTCAACAACGTGGTGAAGCACGCGAGGGCCCGCCACGTGCGCATCGAGCTGCGTCGCGGCACCGAGCAGGGCACCCTGGTCGTCGAGGTCATCGACGACGGCGTGGGGTTGGGGCACACCGGCGGGGGCGCCATGCACTTCGGGATGACCACCATGCAGGACCGCGCCCGGCGCCACGGCGGGACCCTCACCGTCGGTGCCGGTCCCGGAGGGATCGGCACGATGGTGCGGGTCGTGGTGCCCGGTGCCCTCGCCCCGGTGGCGGGGACGACGGGATGAGCGGGATGCCGGCCGACGAGATCGCGGTGCTCGTAGTGGACGACCACGAGGTGGTCCGCAAGGGGCTGCGCATGTTCCTCGCCGCGGTCCCGGGCATCACCGTCGTCGGTGAGGCCGGCGACGGTGCGGCAGCACTCGCCGAGCTGGCGCACCGGAAGGCGCACGGGGGCATGCCCGCGGTCGTCCTGATGGATTTGATGATGCCCCGCATGGCCGGCGTCGAGGCCATCGCCGCGATCCGCGCCGCCCACCCGGGCGTCCGGGTCGTCGCGCTCACCAGCTTCAGCGATGTCGAGCGCGTGCACGCGGCGCTCGACGCGGGTGCCTCCGGATACGTCCTCAAGGACGCCGACTCCGACGAGATCGCCGCGGCCATCCGGGCCGCCGCCCGTGACGAGGTGCACCTCGACGCGGCGGTGGCACGCGCGCTCGCCCGCTCGATGACCACTCGCTACCCGGCGGAGGAGCTGACGGAGCGGGAGCGCGAGGTCCTCGTCCTCGTCGCCCAGGGCAAGTCGAACCAGGAGATCGCCGACGCCCTGGTGATCAGCGAGCGCACGGCCCGGACGCACGTCAGCCACGTGATCATGAAGCTGGGCCTGGTCTCCCGCGTCCAGGCCGCGCTGTGGGCCGTCCGGAACGGCTTGGTCACGCTCAACTGACCGACCCGCGGGCCCGCGACGCATGTCGCGGGCGATCGCGTCGACCGTCGCTCCTCCGTCCGTTCCCCCGCGGCTTGACTGGCCCCACGGCACGGGTACGGCAGGGGGCGGTTCGTGAAGCGGGTGGGCGAGAGTGCCGGTGCGGGCCTCCTGGTCGTGGATCCGGACCGGCGGGTGCGCGCGGCGGTGGGCCGGCTGGCGGCCACCATCGGGCTCGCCGTCACCGCAGAGGCGACCGGCGTCCACGAGGCGCTGGCCGCAGCTACCTCCGGTCGGCCGGCGCTCGCGCTGGTGGAACCGCTGCTGCCGACCTTCGGCGCGGGGTGCGGACTGGTACGAGAGCTCCGGCACGGCCGGGGGATCCCCGTCGTGGCGCTGTCCACCCAGCAGGGGTTGCGGCCACCGGTGCTGGCGGCCGGAGCCGTGGAGTTCTTCGCCAAGGACTGCACTCCCGAGCAGCTGCTCGACGCCCTGCGTCGCCACTGCCCGCCGGGGACCTGACCCACCCATGACCGCCACAGCGGGAGGAGCGACCGCAGTGCAGATCGTCACCGACGACCGGCCATCGGCGCCGGCTACGCCCGGCGGTGTCGCCGCCCGGGTCGGCGTCGTCGCGCGCACCCGGCCCGACGCGCCCGCCCTGCGGTGGGACAGCGGGTCCTTGACCTACGCCGAGTTGTGGCACCGCGTCGACACGGCCGCTGAGCACCTCGACCGGGCCGGTATCGGCCCGCACGACAAGGTCGCGGTGCTCAGCCCGAACGACCACCGCGTCGTCGTCGCCACGCTCGCGTTGATGTCGATCGGCGCGGCCTGGCTCCCGGTCAACTCGCGGGACTCGGCGTCGACCATCACGGCCCTGCTCGACCACCTGGGCTGCGATGCGCTGATCGCCCATCCCGATCTGACCACCGTCGCCGACGCGGTGTCGAGCGGGGTGCCGTCGGTGCGTGGAGTTCTCCCGGTGGACCACCTCCTCGCCCGGCGGCCCGCTGCCAGTCCGCCGTTGCCGGCACGGACCACCCCGGTGCCCGCGGACGAGCGGGACCTGGCCGCGATCTTCCCGACCGGAGGAACGACGGGACGGCCCAAGGGGGTGGCGTTCACGCATGACCGGCTCACTGCCGTCGTCGACGCCTACGCCCGCGTCCTGGCTCGACCGGACGACGTCTACCTGGCGGCGGCGCCCCTGACCCACGTCGGCGGTCGGGTCGCCCTCTCGGTGCTGGCCAGTGGCGGCACGGTGCTGGTGCTGCCGGCGTTCGAGGAGTCGGCGGTGCTGGGGGCGATCGAGCGGTACCGCGTGACGACGTTGACCCTCACTCCGACGATGTTGTACCGGCTCACCGACGCCGCGGAGCGCGGCCGGTACGACACGTCCTCGCTGCGAGCGCTGGTCTACGGCGGCGCCCCGGCGGCGGTCGGCCGGATCCGCCAGGCGATCGAGGTCTTCGGCCCGGTGCTCGAGGGCGGCTACGGCCAGACCGAGGCGCCGATGTTCATCACCCGCCTGCGCCCGGAGGACCACGTCGTCGACGGGCGCCCCGCACCCGAGTCGCGGTTGCGCAGCGTCGGCCGGGCCACCGAGGTCAGCGAGGTGCGGATCGTCGACGACGAGGGGCGTCCGGTGCCGGTCGGGCAGCCGGGGCGCGTTCTCGTCCGTGGCGACTTCACCATGAGCGGCTACTACCGCGACCCGCAGGCGACGGCCGCGCGCACCGAAGGCGACCACCGCAGCACCGGCGACATCGGCTTCCTGGACGAGGACGGCTTCCTCACCCTGGTCGGACGGGAGACCGACCTCATCATCACCGGCGGGTTCAACGTGTACCCGGCAGAGGTCGAGAACGTGATCGCCTCCCAGCCAGGCGTGCGCGAGTGCGCCGTCTTCGGGTTGCCCGACGAGCGGTGGGGGGAGTCGGTCACCGCCGTGGTCGTCCCGGCGGCGGGGGCTCGACTTGATCCGGAGCACCTGCGTCGCGCGCTGCGTCCGCTGCTCGGCGGGGTGAAGACGCCGAAGCGGATCGACATCGCGCCCGACCTACCCCGCAACGACAACGGCAAGATCCTCAAGCGGCTCCTCGTCGAGGAACGCCTGACGCGCTGATCGGTCACAGCGGCGCCCACCCCGCGGAGCAGCCGCGGTGGAGGCCGGCATGGCACCTGGCTCCCGGACGTCCGCACCCGCCCCCGCGACGGGCGGTGATCCGGTGCCGGGGGCGACACCACCTGGCACACGATCGGTCGCCGCCCGGCGACCCGAAGGGATGGATGTGGACATGAGAGACGCAGTGATCGTCGAGGCGGTCCGGACACCGGTCGGTCGCCGCAACGGCGCCCTCTCCGGAGTGCACCCGGCTGAGCTGTCGGCCCATGTGCTGCGGAATCTGGTGACGAGGGCGGGGGTGGAGCCCGGCCTGGTCGACGACGTCGTCTGGGGATGCGTGACCCAGGTGAGGGAGCAGACCTTCGACATCGCGCGCACCGCGGCGTTGACCGCGGGTTGGCCGGAGTCGGTGACCGGCGTGACCGTCGACCGCCAGTGCGGCTCCTCCCAGCAGGCGGTCCACTTCGCCGCGGCCGGCCTGATCGCCGGGCAGTACGACGTCGTCGTGGCCGGTGGCGTGGAATCCATGAGCCGGGTGCCGATGGGCTCGGCGTCCCCGGACGGTCATCCCTTCCCTGAGACGTACCTGAGCCGCTACGACGGTGCGGTGCCCAACCAGGGCATCGGCGCCGAGATGATCGCCGAGCGCTGGGGGATCACGCGCGCCATGGCCGACGAGTTCTCCGTCGCCTCGCACGAGAAGGCCGCCGCCGCACGGGACGAGGGGCGCTTCGACGCCCAGATCGCCCCGGTGCCCCTGCGCGACGGCACCGTGGTCACCCAGGACGAAGGCATCCGCGAGTCGACGGTCGAGAAGCTCGGCGCACTGAAGACGGCGTTCAAGGAGGGGGGCGTCATCACCGCCGGCAACTCCTCGCAGATCTCCGACGGCTCGGCCGCGCTGCTGATGACCACGTCGGAGAAGGCCCGCGAGCTGGGCCTGAACCCGATCGCCCGCGTGCACACCGCCGTGCTGGCCGGCGCGGATCCGGGGATCATGCTCACCGCCCCGATCCCCGCGACGCACAAGGCGCTGCAGAGGTCCGGCCTCACGATCGACGAGATCGGCGTCTTCGAGTGCAACGAGGCCTTCGCGCCGGTGCCGCTGGCCTGGCTGGCCGATCTGGGCGCCGACCCCAAGGCGCTCAACCCCAACGGGGGCGCGATCGCCCTGGGGCACCCGCTGGGCGGCTCCGGCGCGCGGATCATGACCACCCTGGTGCACCACATGCGCGACAACGGCATCCGCTACGGCCTGCAGACCATGTGCGAGGGCGGGGGGCAGGCGAACGCCACCATCCTCGAACTCCTCTGACGCTCCGACCGTCTCCCGGCCCGGTGCCCGTCCCCAGGCACCGGGCCGGTGACCGTTCTGATGTGCCGGGCCCGGCCCACGCGGTGGCCCACCGGCCCAGACCACCCGCCGGAGCGGCGCGCAGGCAGCCGCCGTCACGGGCACCGGTGTGACGGCGGCTGCCGGCGACTGCGGGGGCGCGCCCGTCGCAGAGACGGTCCCGCGGGTGTCAGAACCAGGCGGGGTCGGTGTCGACGGTGGTGCGGTCGAGCCGCTCGAGCAGGTCGAGCTGCGGGCCGGTGCGGGGCAGCTCGTAGCGGAAGAAGTAGCGGGCGGTCTGCCGCTTGCCGCGGCGGAAGTCGTCGTCGCCGTCGCCCGTGGCGAGGAACTGCTCCAGCCAGATCCAGGCGATGACGATGTGCCCGGCGGCCTCCAGGTACACAGTGGCGTTGGCCAGCCGGGTGGCGGGGTCGGTGTCGGCGGCGTGGATGGCGCGAGTGACGTCGACGAGCCGGGTGAGCGCCTTGTCCAGCTCGGCGGCCAGCTCGGCGGCCCCGCCGGTGGCCCGGGCGATCGCGGCCCGGATGGTCCGCTCCAGCTCGGCCAGTGCGACGCCGCCGTCCTGGACCACCTTGCGGCCGAGCAGGTCCAGGCCCTGGATGCCGTGGGTGCCCTCGTGGATGGGATTGAGCCGGTTGTCGCGGTAGTGCTGCTCGACGTCGTACTCGCGGGTGTAGCCGTAGCCGCCGTGCACTTGGATGGCGAGGTCGTTGGCGTGCAGGCACCACTGCGACGGCCAGCTCTTGGCGATCGGCGTGAGGATCTCCAGCAGCGCGGTGGTGCGGTGCCGCTCCTCGGTGCTGGTCGCCGTCCGCTGCTCGTCGAGCAGCCGGCCGCAGTACAGGATCAGGCCGAGCGCGCCCTCGACGTAGGACTTCTGGGCGAGCAGCATCCGGCGGACGTCCGCGTGCTCGATGAGGGGAACCTGCGGCGTCGCCGGGTCCTTGGCGCCGACCGGCCGGCCCTGGGTGCGGGTGCGCGCGTAGTCGAGGGCCTTCAGGTAGCCGGTGTAACCGAGTGCGGTGGCGCCGGCGCCGACGCCGACGCGCGCCTCGTTCATCATGTGGAACATGTAGGCGAGGCCCCGGTGGGGCTCTCCGACGAGGTACCCGACGGCGCCGGCCCGACCCCCCGGGATGTGCGCGCCCTCGCCGAAGTTCAGCAGGGCGTTCGTCGTCCCCCGGAAGCCCATCTTGTGGTTGAGCCCGGCGAGCGCGACGTCGTTGCGCTCGCCGAGGCAGCCGCCGGGCTCTACGAGGAACTTGGGCACGATGAACAGCGAGATGCCCTTCACGCCGGCGGGGGCGCCCGGGATCTTCGCGAGGACGAGGTGGACGATGTTCTCGCCGAGCTCGTGGTCCCC
This sequence comes from Blastococcus sp. SYSU D00669, assembly GCF_054050715.1. NCBI lineage: Bacteria > Bacillati > Actinomycetota > Actinomycetes > Geodermatophilales > Geodermatophilaceae > Blastococcus > Blastococcus sp. SYSU D00669. Next base: position 30,812 of record NZ_JBJGZV010000002.1, on the reverse strand, counting down.
GCCGGAGATCCACATCTTGTTGCCGAACAGGCGGTAGGTGCCGTCCGGCTGCGGCTCCGCGCGGGTGGTGATGTCGGCCAGCGACGAGCCGGCCTGCGGCTCGGACAGGCACATGGTGCCGTGGAAGCGCCCCTCCAGCATCGGCGGCACGTAGGTGGCGATCTGCTCCGGAGAGGCGTGTGCGAGCAGCAGGTTCGCGTTCGCGACCGTGAGGAAGGCGTACCCCCAGGTGCCGATGTTCGCGGCCTGGAACAAGGAGAAGCAGGCGGTCTGCACCAGGTGGGGCAGCTGCAGCCCGCCCACCTCGGCGTCCATCCCGCTGCCGATCAGGCCGGCCTCGGCGGCGGTGTCGAGGGCCGTCTTGATCTCGGGGTTCAACTGCACCCGGCCGTCGACGAACTGCGGTTCCCGGACGTCGTTGAGCTTGTTGTGCGGGGCGAACCGCTCGTTGGCGATCTCGGCGCACAGGTCGAGGACGGCGTCGAAGGTCTCCCGGTTGTGCTCGGCGAACCGCTCCCGGCCGGTGAGTGACTCGGCGTCGAGCCAGTCGTAGAGCTGGAAGTCGAGGTCGCGACGGGAGAGCAACAGGTCCGTCGAAGGGCTGGTCATGGCGGCTCCTGCTCGTCGATGCGGTAATTGGCGGGTCCCGTGGTGGATCGCGGGACCGTGACCTGCGAGCGGGCCGTCGATGCCGGTCGCGGTCGCCTCTCTCGCGCAGTCAATTCCGCGTCCGGTCCTCCGCCGAGCGACGGCGGTCGCGGAGGGCCGCGACATCCGTCGCGGGCGGAGCGGCACGCGGGGTCGACCGCGGCCGAGCACGACACATGTCTCGGCTGGTCGCGACTGTCGTCGCTCAGCGCGGCGGTGTCCGGCGGCTTCACTGAGGACGCCGATGAGATCCAGGTCACGGAGGAGTGGCGGCCGCAGACGACCGCCGCGACCGGGGGCCGTGGCGCATCGGTCGACCGACCAGACGAAGCCGCTGCCAGAGCCACGCCGTCCGATTCCCGCTCCGCGAGCGGGAACCGGGCGGGTCCGGGCTCACCGGAAAGGTGAGAAACAGATGTCGAGTGACGCGCTCGTCGGTCCGCTGGATTTCGATCCCGTGGTCCTGAAGGACAAGTACACCCAGGAGCGGGACCGGCGGATCCGCCCGGAGGGCAAGGGGCAGTACGTCGGCACCTCCGGCCGGTTCGCCCACTTCGGCGCGGACCCGTGGGCCACGAAGCTCGTGCGGGATCCGATCACCGATCACACCAACGTGATCGTCGCCGGCGGAGGCTTCGGCGGGCTGCTCGTCGGGGCCCGGCTGCGCGAGGCCGGCTTCACCGACATCCGGATCATCGAGGTGGGGTCGGACTTCGGCGGGACCTGGTACTGGAACCGCTACCCGGGCGCCATGTGCGACATCGAGGCGCACATCTACCTGCCGCTCCTGGAGGAGCTGCAGTACGCGCCGAAGCACCGGTACTCGTATGCGGGCGAGATGCTCGAGCACAGCCAGCGGATCGGCAAGGCCTATGACCTGTACGAGAAGGCGTGCTTCCAGACGTCGATCACCAACGCGGTCTGGCTCGAGGACGAGGCGCGCTGGCTGATCACGACCGATCACGGCGACTCCATGACCGCCGACTTCTTCGTGCCCGCCTGCGGCCGGCAGAGCCTGCCGAAGTTGCCCAGCATCCCCGGCATCGACCTCTACCAGGGCCACACCTTCCACTCGAGCCGGTGGGACTACGACTACACCGGTGGCGACTCGTCCGGCGGCATGACGAAGCTCGCCGACAAGCGGATCGGCATCATCGGCACAGGCGCCACCGCTCTGCAGGTGGTCCCGGAGGTGGCCAAGTACGCCAAGGAGCTGCTGGTCTTCCAGCGGACGCCGTCGACGGTGGGCGTGCGAGCCCAGTGCCAGACGGGGCCGGACTGGGTCGACATGTCCCGACCCGGCTGGCAGCAGGAGCGCCGCGACAACTTCCAGGCACAGGTGCACGGGGAAAGGCGGGACGTCGACTACGTCGCCGACGGGTGGACCGAGATCTTCGCCGCGCTTGCTCCCGAGACGCCGGAGCAGGTCGCGCAGCGGCTGGGCCGGACGCCGACGACGGAGGAACTGGCCTACCTCACCGAGATCAACGACTACAAGGTCATGAACCGGCTGCGGGCCCGGATCGACGAGGAGGTCGACGACCCGGCCACCGCGGAGGCGCTGAAGCCCTGGTACCGCTGGTGGTGCAAGCGGCCCGGCTTCCACGACGACTACCTCGCAGCGTTCAACCGCCCCAACGTCACGCTCGTGGACACCAAGGGACAGGGTGTCGAGCGATTCACCGAGACGGGTGTCGTGATCGCGGGCACCGAGTACGAGGTCGACTGCCTCATCTTCGCCACCGGGTTCGAGGCCGGTATCAGCTACACCCACCTGACGGGCTTCGAGATCACCGGCCGGGAGGGCCCGCTGTCGGAGCACTGGGGCGCGGGTGTGCGCACGCTCCACGGCCTGAGTACCGACGGCTTCCCCAACCTCTTCTTCGTCGGGGGCAACATCCAGACCGCGGTGGCGGTGAACGCCGTCCACCTCCTCGACGAGCAGGCAAAGCACCTCGCGTTCGTCCTGTCCGAGATGCGGAACCGTGGCGCGGTGACGATCGAGCCGAACTCGGCGGACATCGACGCCTACGTCGAGCTCATCAGGACCCACCCGAAGAACCTGGCGAACTTCGAGTTCTATGCGCAGTGCACGCCGGGGTACTACAACGGCGAGGGCAAGGCCTCCAAGCTCGAGGACCTGTTCTCGGGCGGACGGTACGGCGACGGGGCGCTTGCCTACTACGAGCTGCTGAGGGGGCTCCGGGCTGCTCGCTCCCTCGACGGCTTCGTCCTGGGACACGCGACCGAGCGAGAGGCACCTGGCGACCGGCGTCACCCGGAGGAGACCCACGCGCTCTCCGGGGTGTTTGTGGGCGGCGACATCTGACCACGGACGTGGGGATGCAACCCCTGTCCCTGACGCGATGCAGGGCTGACCACCCAGCGGGCCGGTTGCAACCGGCCCGCTGTGTCGGCGTTCACGGTCCGCACGCCGCCCGGTGGTTCCAGTCGGCCCCGGGGTGTCGCGGGGGCGTCAGCGTCCAGACGTGATCGGGCCGTGGTCGGTCGGTCTCACGGCTGCAGGACGACGCGGATCCGGTTGCCGCGCTTGGACGTGAGGACGTCCAGCGCCTCGGCGTAGCGATCCAGCGGGAACTCCGCACTGACGGAGTCCGGCAGCTGCAGCCGGCCGAGGGTGACCAGGCGGGCGGCCTCCTCGATGTGCCGGCGCTCGGATCCGTAGTGCCCGAGCACCTGCTTGGACCTGCGGATCAGCACCGGCGTGCTGACGAGGTGGAACGGTTCGTCGGGTATCCCGGTCAGGACGAGCCGGCCGTGCTCTCGGGGGAGAAGGCCGCGTCGGCGCCGCCGGCCAAGGCACGCTCGCGAGCTGCCGGCAGCGGGTCGACCACGACGACCGGAACGGCCCCGAGAATCCGGGCCAGCTTCACGGCGTGGTAGCCGAGGCCGCCGACGCCCCAGATCGCCACGGTCTCGGCCGCCCGGACGGCGCCGGTCGAGGACAAGGCGGCCCACGGAGTCGACACTGCGTCGGGGATGATCGCCGCGATCTCCGGGGGCAGAGCCGGGGACACGGGGACGACGGCGCTCGCGGGGACGACGGCGAACGGCGCCCACCCGCCGTCGTGATGCACGCCCACGACCCGCGTCGCGTTTCCCATGTGCGCCACCGGATTGATCACCACCGGCGTCCCCTCGGCGATGCCGTCGACGGCGCTGCCGACCGCCTCCACGGTTCCGGAGACCTCGTGGCCGAGGGTCACGACCTCGGGCATCCCGGCGGCCGGTTCCCCGCGGATGAAATGCACGTCGGTGAGGCAGATGCCGGCTCAGGACACCGCGACGCGGACCTCGGTGGGGCCGGGGTCCGGGATGGGGACCTCCTCGAGGGCGAGTCGTCCTTCCCCCGTGTAGAGGCGGACCGCGGGCATGGTCGGCATGGTGCGTCCTCTCGTCGGTACCCGAGCGCTCCTGCTGCCGGGGCACCCGTGGGAGGCGTCTGGCCCTTCTCCCGCGCTTGCGCGCACCAGGACCGCCCGTCGTAGGGAAACCCCCGCCTCAGGACCGCCGTCGAGAGACGAAGGTCTGCGCTCGAGGACGTCGGGCGGTCAGTCCGCGGATGCCGGGCGCCGGCCGGCGGCGAGCTCGACGCGCAACCGCTCGCCGTCCTCGTCCAGGAACGGGGCGCGACGCAGCGGTGGCGGCTTCGTGACACTGAATTTGATGGGAGCGCCGGCGATGACGGCCGACTTCTCCGATCCCGGGCTCTCCACCTCGACGAGCATTTCCCGGATCCAGGCGTGCCTGTCCGCGAATATGTCGGCCACGGTGTTGAGCGGACCGAACGGCACCTTGCCGCCGAGCAGTTCGGACAGTTCCTGCCGGGTCAGCTCGACCGTCCACTGCTCGAGGATCTGGCGGATCGTCTGCCGATGGGCGGCGCGTGCCTTTTCGTCGGCGAATCGCGAGTCGGTGATGAGTTCCGGTCGACCCATGATTTCGCACAGCCGGGCCCACCGCGGCTGGGTGGTCGCCGCGATGGCGATGAACCCGTCCTTGACGGGAAGCACGTCGAAGGGCGTGAGGATCGGGTGGGTGTTCCCGATGGGACGGGGCACTTCGCCGGTGAAGGAGTGCTGGTAGACGATGCGCTCGCACAGGGCGAGGATCGAGTCGTACATGGCGATGTCCACCTGCTGGCCCTCGCCGGTGCGATCGGCGTGGCGGAGGGCCCCCAGGACGCCGACTGCGAGCAGCGTGCCGGGAAAGATGTCGCCGATGCCCGGCCCGATCTTCACCGGCATGCCGTCCTCGGTGCCGGTGATGCTCAGCGCGCCGGCCATGGCCTGGACGGTCACGTCCATCGCCGGCCAGTCGATGTACGGGCTCTCACCGGACCACTGGGACCCGAAGCCGGTCAGCGACCCGTAGACCAGGCGCGGGTTGACCTCGTGCACCCGCTCGTAGCCGATGCCCAGTCGGTCGACGACGCCGGGACCGAAGTTCTCCAGCAGCAGGTCGGCTGTCGCCACCAGGTCGTAAAACTCCGCCCGTCCGGCGTCGGTCTTGAGGTCGATGACCACGCTGTGCTTGCCGCGGTTGATGCTCTGGAAGTAGCCGCCGAGGCCGTCGGGCGCGTCGGCCGGGTACGGACCCACGTGCCGGGTCACGTCTCCGCGCGGCGGCTCCACCTTGATGACCTCGGCCCCCATGTCGCTGAGGAGCATGCTGCAGAAGGGGCCGGCGAGCGCGGCGGTGAGGTCGATGACCCGCACGCCTGCCAGAGGGCCGGTCACGCTGCGCTCCGCGGCGTCCACGACGGCTCGTGACGGCGGCGCCTCGCAGGTTCAGTCGGGCCGCTCACCGAAACATCGTGCTGCATGCAGGAACCATGGGGGCCCTTGTCATCCACCGTCAACGCGACGATCGTCTCGTGTTCCGCGCCCCGGCACGACGTATCGTCCTGCGAAACGCCTGGTGACGGCGATGCGGACCATCTGCCCCGGCAGCGCCGGGCCGTCCATGCGCCACCACACGCGGACAGCTGCTCAACCGCCAGCTCTTCAGGACGCAGTAACGAGAGGTGCCCATGACCCGGCCATACCGGTCCCGGAGGACGTGCCTGGCCGTCCCCGGCAGCAGTGAGAAGATGCTGCAAAAGGCCAGGTCGCTCGACAGCGATCACGTGTTCCTCGACCTGGAGGACTCCGTGGCCCCGTCAGCGAAGGCCGGCGCCCGGGTCAACGTCGTGCGCGCGCTCCGCGAGGGTGGCTGGGGGGAGCGCGTGCGGGTCGTACGCGTCAACGACGCCGGCACTCGATGGGCCCACGAGGACGTGCTCGACGTCGTGCGGGGCGCCGGAGGGCACCTCGACTGCATCATGCTGCCGAAGGTCGAGCGCGTCGCCCACATCCACTGGCTGGACACGTTGCTGACCCAGATCGAGACGGCCGAGGGGTTGCCGGTCGGTGGCATCGGGATAGAGGTGCAGATCGAGGGGCCCGCCGGGATGAGCGAGCTCGACGCCATCGCCTCGGCCAGTGCCCGCACGGAGACGCTGATTTTCGGCCCGGGCGACTTCATGGCCGCCATGCAGATGCCCGCCCTGACGATCGGCGTACCGGGGCGGAACGAATTCGACCCGCTGGACACCGTGTTCATGCTGATCGCCTTGGCCGCCCGCAAGCACGGTCTTCAGGCCATCGACGGGCCCTATGCGCTGATCAAGGACCTCGACGGCTTCCGTGCCTCGGCCGAGCGGGTGGCAGCCTACGGCTACGACGGTAAGTGGGTCCTGCACCCCGGGCAGATCCAGGCCGGCAACGAGATCTTCTCTCCGACACAGGCGGCCTACGACAAGGCCGAACTGATCCTCGAGGCGTACGGCTGGTTCACCTCCCGGGCGAGCGGTTCATTGGGTGCCGCGATGCTCGGCGACGAGATGATCGACGAGGCGTCGCGCAAGATGGCCACGGTGACTGCGGAGAAGGGACGGCGCGCCGGCCTGGCGCGCACCACGCGGTTCGACCCCGCCGTCCACGTCGGCTGACCGAATCAAGGACCGGCACCGCGACGTCACCCGGCGCGGGACGGTCCACGACGGAGGAACGATGCTCACCCCGGTGCAGGAGTCGCTGCAGGCCCGGGCGCGCCGGTTCGCCCACGAAGAGGTGCTGCCGGTGGCCAACGAGCTGGATCCCCAGCGCGCCGACATCCCGGACTCACTGCTGAAGAGAATGGCCGAGCAGGGCTACTTCGGCCTCATGATCGATCCCGAGCACGGCGGCCTGGGCCTGGGCTCCTTCGAGTACTGCCTGGTGACCGAGGAGCTGGCCCGTGCCTGGATGAGCGTCGCCAGCGTCATCGCCCGCGCCAATGGCACCGGCACCCGCGTCCCCGATCCGGCGTTGCGATCCGAGCTGCTGCGCCGGCAGGCCCGCGGCGACTTCATCACCGCCGGTGCGTTCAGCGAGCCGCAGGCCGGCTCCGACCTCGCCGCGGTCGAGTGCACCGCGAAGCGCCAGGGTGACGAGTGGGTCCTCAACGGCACGAAGCGGTGGTGCGGGTGGGCGCTGGCCGGCGACGCCATCATGGTGCTCGCGCGAACCGGTCCCGACCGGCGCGGAGGGCTGGACACCTTCCTGGTCGAGAAGCCGCGGGGCACCTTCCCGGAGGGCGTCACCGGAACGCCCATCTCGAAGATCGGCTACCACGGCATCACGTCGTGGAACCTGGAGATACGTGACCTGCGAGTCCCGGGCACCCACCAGCTGGTCTCCGAGCAGGGCGAGAGCGGTCGGGGCTTCAGCGAGTTCGCGAAGCTCATCAACTGGGGACGCCTGCACACTGCTGCGCGCGCCGTCGGCCTCGCGCAGGGCGCCTTGGAGGACGCCACCGCGTACGCCAAGCAGCGACGGCAGTTCGGTCAGCCCATCGCCGGCTTCCAGGGCATCAAGTTCAAGCTCGCCGACATGGCGACTCAGGTCGCCGCGGCCCGGGCGCTGTACTACGAGGCGGCGCGGAAGCTGGACGCCGGTCACCCGAGCAACGCCCAGTGCTCGATGGCCAAGCTCTTCGCTAGCGAGATGGCCGAACGTGTGGCCAGTGACGCGATACAGATCCATGGCGGCAACGGGTACACGACGGATTACCCGGTCGAGCGCTACTGGCGGGATGCGCGGCTTACTCAGATCTTCGAAGGGACGTCGGAGATCCAGCGGGTCCTCATCGCTCGCCACCAACTCGCAGATTGAACAACGCGACGATGGCGGAATGGCGTGCGGCCGGCCCTCGGGCCCCGCTCGGCTCAGGCAGCGTCGAAGTCGCGCACGGTGAGATCGGCCGCCTCCCGCACCCAGCGTCCCCACTCGCCCACCCGGTCAGGGGAGAACCGGGTCTGCGGCATCGAGATCGCGATGCCCGCCACGGGATGGCCGAGGTCGACGACGACCGCCGCCCCGATGCCGCAGATCCCTTCGCGCCACTCCGCGGTGGTCACGGCATGGCCCTCCTCGCGGATCCGGGCGATCCTTTCTCGCAGCGCCTGCCGGTCGACCATGGTGTTCGGGGTGACTTTCTCCAGATCGGCACCCAGCAGCCGCTCGACCTCCTCATCCGGCAGGGCGGCCAGGACCGCGAGCCCGGAGGCGTTCGCATGCAGGGGAGCGGACGTGCCGATCGCGTTGAACGTCCTCAGGGGAAGAGGCGAGTCGACCCGTTCGATCAGCACGGTGCCCAGGATCCTCAGATCGGGAACCGACAGATGGACGGTCTCCTGGGTCTGCCTGCTCAGCTCCGGCATGTGCGGCAGCGCGGCCTGACGGATGTCGCGCTTGCGCGGCAGCGTCCGGCTGATGGCGAGCAGTCGATCGCCGAGCCGCCATCGCGTCACCGGGTCCGAACTAGGCTCGACCCAGCCAAGTTCGTGGAGCGTGCGGAGGATCCGCTGCACCGTCGACTTGGGCAGCCCGAGCATGCGGGCGAGCTCTGCGACTCCGATGGGGCCCCCGTGGGTGGCGACCGCCTCGAGCACGCGCAACCCACGGACCAGGAGCTGAGACCCGTGAAGGCCCGGCTGGTCGTCCGCATCGGTCACGCTCGCCTGCCTCTTCGCGCAGTTGCCGGCGGTTGGGCCCCTAGCCCGTTCCCCCCGAGGCTGCGGTCACCGGACGGAGCTTCCGGACACGCCGCCATGATCCCATGGCCGGATCACGTGCCTCAGGAACCTGTGTATGGGTCGCCCCACCAAGGAGTCGGCATCCGCGCCCTGTTCCCGTTGGTCGCTGCTGCGCCGGACTCGACAAGGCCACTCGGAGTCGGCGCCAGCGCCCCCGTGCTGCGCCTGGTCTGGGGCCGGTGACATGTACACCGCGACCCTGCGTTGTGGAACGGTGCTCAGCTATGAGGCCCGCGGCTTCGTGCCCGCGCAGGGCGAGGTGGTCCCGTGCCGGCACCACGGGTACTGCGTCGTCGACCGGTCTGGCCGACCGGCGACGTCGGCTTCGGGGCGCCGGCCCATGTCGCGGGCGCGGCCACGGGCACAGCATGAACTGCTGGAGTGGCTGCGCGGTCATTCCATAACGACGGTCCACGTCCTTCGGCAGCACCGCTTCACGCTGCGGATGATCGCCACGGCCGAACGGGACGGACTGGTCGCCGTCGATCTCGAAGCTGGCACTGTCGCGCTCCCCACGTGCATCAGGCACGGCTCAGGCCGGGCTCCGGAGGGAGGACGGCCTGGGCCGATCATGACCGGCTGATGTGGCTGCTGCACGTTCTGGTTTGTGCCGATCAGGCGGCCGCCCCCTGGTGCCACGCTGGTGGCCACAGTGAGGCGTTCCGCGTCGTTCGAGCGGGTTCATCTACGACCGCACAGTCGCCTGACGTGCACAAACGCCCTCCGGCGCACCCCCACAAACCCCCATCAGCCGCCCTGGCAGTGTCGGGTCAGGGGTTCGAGTCCCCTCAGCTCCACCGCCGCACTGGCTGCAGGCTCAGAAACTGCTCGCGCAGCGGGTCAAGGATGCACGATGGGACGGCAGGCGCGAGGCGCCCACGGGTAACGGTGCGTTAGCACCTTCGCGAGCGTGGCCCTCGTGCCTGCCCTCATCGCTCAACCACGCCGAACGACGTCCACTGCCTATTGGCGGACGCCCTGGAAGGCGGGGATCTGCGACTCAGTAAGGGGGCGCAGGAGTTCGTTGCAGACTTCGTCGATCTCCGCCTGGGTCAACTTCTCGCCCGGAGCGATCTCACGGTGCTCGGGGTCGGCCAGCATGTAGACGTCCTCGCCCAGGAGCTTGCCGTTCTCGTTGTAGGGCCAGAACATGGCCATCGGCCACAGTTGGGCGTATTCAGTGTCGTCCGGCTTGTCCACGGTCATGCCCTCGCTGGTGAGCACCTCCCCGGTGGTGAAGCGAACGAAGGTCGAGTACGACGCGATGCCCCAGTCGTTCACCCAGCAGGTGTGGTCCTGGAAGGTGGAGAGCACGTTCATCGCGGCGTCGTAGTAGCCCCGCACGTCGCCCATGCCCTTGTACGTGCTGAGCGACGGCCCCCACTTCACGTGATAGGTCGGGTCGTCCACCGTCATGGTCGGGTTCAGCACCAGGTCGGTCTGTCCGGAGAACTCCAGGCACGCATGCCGAAGGAAGTTGTTCGCGATCGCCTTGCGTCGCGGGTCCTCCTGCGCGTCCGCCATGTCGGCGATGGCCTGCAGGCAGTCACGGAACTTGTCCACGTAGGAGCTGGTCATCCGTCCTCATCTCTCTCATGCGCAGTTGTCCGAGGGGCCTCTGTGTGACCGGAGGCACAGGCTGGCATTGAGCGATCAATCAAGTCAACCCCTCGCTTCGTTGGCGCCTCAAATCCGCATGTCGGACGTTGCGTCCTCACGCCGGCTCAGCCTACGGTTGCCCTGGGACTTGAGCGATCAGGAAACCTCGGAGGTGGTGAGATGACCTTGGGACGTGACGCCCTGATCCCACGCATCCAGCACCTGGTCGAACAGCGGGTGCCGGGCAGTTCGCCGGTGGTGCGGGAGCTGCGGCAGCTCTCGGGTGGCCTGTCGCGAGGTACGTGGCGTATGCGCCTGCAGGTAGCCGGGGACCCGACCGACCTCGAGCTCGTCCTTCAACTGCTTCCCGACTCGGGGCTCCTTGAGAGCGACCTGGCCGCGGAGTTCGCCCTGCTCTCCGTGCTGGCCGACACCTCGGTCCCGGCAGCTCGGCCGTACTGGCTGGACGGCGACGGATCGGTCCTGGGCGCCCCGGGTTTGATCACCGGGTACCTGGAGGGCACCTGCGACCCCTTCATTCTGTCCGGCGGTGATTCCCTCGAGGCCAGGGTGGGCCTCGCCAAGCGACTGATGTCGCTGCTCGCCGCACTGGTGAGCACCGACACCGAAGTCCTCGTATCAGCCGGCGCACTCAAGGACCCGGGAACCGATGCGGCTCATCTCGCTGTCGAGGACTGGACCCAGCGGCACGAGTCGGTGCGCCTGGAAGCCAGCCCTGAGCTCGCGCTGGTCCGCACGTGGTTGCTGGACCGGGCACCAGACACGCCACGACGAGTGTTGGTCCATGGCGACTTCAAGCCGGGCAACGTCCTGATTCACGACCACCGGGTCACCGCGCTGTTGGACTGGGAGACGGCGCACGTGGGATCCCCATTGGAGGATCTGGGTTGGGTGACCAACCCGGTCCGACGCCGTGAGCACCAGATCGAGGGGCATTGGGAGGTGCCGCAGATCATCGCAGCCTTCGAGCGTGAGACCGGCATCCTGGTCGACCCCGACGAGCTGCGCTGGTGGAATGTCTTCTCCTGCTTCAAGTTGGCCGTGATCGTCCACGCCGGCGTCCACGGTTACCTGACTGGTGGCCTTCCTCACCTGCACCAGGCACCCACGTGGCTCTACCGAGCGATGTTCGCGATGATCCGGGAGGCATCGTGAGGCCGAGCATCACCGACCAGCTGACCCGGACGGTCGAGACGCTGCGCGAGGTGACGCTGCCCCAGGTGGCCGACCACGCATCACGCCGCGCGACGGAGTCCGCGATAGCCGGCCTCGAGCTCGTCGCTGAGGCGTGGTCGCGCATCCTCCCGTTCCTGGCCTGGGACAACGCCGAGATGATCCGGCTGCTGCAGGAGCGCGATGTGGCCATACCCGGCACCCCCGTGGATCCCCTTGACGTCGAGGCCCATGATCAGCTCAACGAGAAGCTGCGCCAGCGGCTCGAGACCCTCGTCGCGGCCGGGTCGGGCCAGCCGGACCTCGAGCTCCTGGAACATCTCGACAGGCGTGCTCGCCGGTATCCGTTGCGCTACGTGCCGACCCTGAACACCGGCAACGATCCGAAGAAGTAGATGACCATGAGCATGTTGACCCGCATGGACGACACCCTGTGGCACCAGACGTCGGAGCCGTTCGCCTACGTGGGCACCTCTGACCCCCGGTTCTTCGACCGCTACTGGTTCAACGCGGTGGCCCCTGACGGTCGGACCAGCATCCAGGTCACGATGGGCGCCTACCGCAACATGAACGCGCTCGACGCGGGCGTGGTCGTCGTACGCGACGGAACGCAGTACAACCTGCGTGCCTCCACCTCGCTGGGGACGGACTTCGAGAGCACGTGCGGCCCGATCTCGGTGGAGGTCATCGAGCCGCTCCAGCAGCTGCGTCTGCGGGCCGATGACCCTGAAGGCAGGTTGTCCGCCGATCTGACCTGGACGGGCATCGCCCCACCCACCCTGGAAAGGCCCCATTTCGAACGCGACGGCAGTCGGGTGAAGGAGAACTACCAGCGCTTCGACCAGGTGGGGCGTGCCCAGGGACAGCTGCGGATCGGCCAGGACGACGTACCCGTCGAGGACTGGTGGACCTGCCGTGACCACTCCTGGGGAGTACGTCCCCGCATCGGCGTCAAGGAACCGGTCACCGGCCCACGACGCACCCTCGAGGAGGACGGGTTCGCGATGGCGTTCCTCTTCTACTCCACCGACCATCGGGCCGGACACCTGCTGTTCAGCGGCCGGGCCAGCGACGATGGCTACCTCTCCGGCGACCTACGGGCCCTGCCCACCGGCCCCACCGCCGACATCGAGGGCGCGGGTATGGGGGTGGAGCTGCACCCAGGAACCCGCCGCTTCGCCAAGGCCACCTTCCGGGCAGCCACAGCCACGGGCGAGCAGCTTACGTGGGTGTGCACTCCCTTGGGAGCCGCCGTCGCGATGCAGGGCCTGGGCTACTCCGGGGGGTATGAAGACCGCCGCGGCCTCGGCGTGTGGCGCGGGGACGACGTCGTGGAGTACGACGAGTGGGACGTCAGCGATCCCGCCACGATCGTCTATCCCGACGGCTCCAGCGACCAGCACTGGCACCGGATTCAGCCCGTCTCCCTCATTCTCGCCACCGCCGAGGGCGAGACCTCCGGCACGGGGAGCATGACCCTGATTTTGAGCGGGCACCTGCCGAGGTACGGGCTGTGACTACGCCGCCCCTGGAAGGCATCAAGGTCGTCGAGCTCGCTCAGATGGTCGCCGGCCCCGGCGCCGGCCTGCTCCTGGCCGACTACGGCGCCACGGTGATCAAGGTTGAGCCGCCCGCGGGCGACGGTGCGCGCCAGCTGCGGTCCCCCACGGTCCTCGACATCGACCCCTCGCCGGTCTTCGCGGCGTACAACCGGAATAAGTCCCTGGTCACCGCGGACCTGCGCGATGAGCATGACAAGGCAGGGGTGCTCCGGCTGTGCCGGGAAGCTGACGTCGTCCTCACCTCATCGCGTCCCGGCGTGATGGACCGCCTGGGACTCGGCTACGACAATCTGCGCGCCATCAATCCTCGGCTGGTCTATGCGTCTGTGACCGGCTTCGGTCGCGGGCCGCTGGGCCAGAACCGCGGCGGCGTCGACATCCTGGTCCAGGCCGAGAGCGGCCTGATGTCGACCACCGGCGAGGCGGGCGGTCACCCGCTAAAGGTCGGGTTCACCGTCGTCGACGCGGCCGCTGCGCACGCCCTGACCCACGGCATCCTGGCAGCCCTGCTGCGGAGGGAGCGTACGCAAGTGGGCGAGCAAGTCGAGCTCAGCCTCTACGACGCGGCGGTGCACCTCCAGACCGGCCCGCTGGCTGAGTTCCTGCATAGCGGCGTCCAGGGCGAGCGGACTGGCAACACCGCCCCACTCTCCGCCCCCGCGGACCTGTTCTCCTGCGCCGACTCCGACATCGTCATCTCCGCCTACATGCCCCACCACTGGAAAGGGCTGCTGGAGTGCCTCGGACTCGTCGAGCTCGGCGAGGACGCCCGGTTCGCCACCGGGCTGGCGCGTGCCCGCAACCGTGCCGAGCTCTACCCCATCCTCGCCAAGGTCTTCGGGACCCGCTCGGCCACCGACTGGCTGACCGAGCTGACCGCGCGAGGGATCCTTGCCGCCCCTGTCCAAGACCACGCTGGGGTCGTGGCCAGTCCGCTGACCGCGGAGACGGGCATCCTGGTCAACTCTGATGAGGTCAAGGGCGCGGCAACCCCCGTCAGGATGTTCGGCCTGCCCGCGCCGCGACCGGGAGCATCTGCCGGATCGATACACGAAACACGGTGGGAGGGCGGTTCCAATGACTGAGTTCACCGAGCTGGCGACCGCGGTGGCCACTGCCGAGGATCCCTCCCTCCGGACGGCGGAGTTCCCCGTCTCGGCCCACGCGATCACGACCTGGTGCGCCGCGATCGGCGAGGAGAACCCGCTCTACCTGCCCGAGCGGAGCGCGCTCCAGACCGCGCCGATGTCGATGCTTCAGACCTGGGCGGCGCCGAGGACCGTGGAGGGCAGGCGTCGGCAGCCCACCGTGCACGCGCGCGTACGCCAGTTGGCGCGCGAGCAGGCCCTCAACAGCGTTGTGGCGACCAACTACGAGTTGAACCAGTACGCCGACCTGCGCGTCGGCGACCTGGTCACCGAGAGCTGTTGGGTCGACCACGTGAGCGAGCCCAAGTCGACCAGCTTGGGGGACGGACAGTTCGTGACCATTGCGTTCCGCCTGGTCAACCAGGACGGGCAGGAGATCGGATCGGTCCGGGCCCGCACCTTCTACTACCGACCGAACGCCACGCGGCCCCCAGCTGGACCCGCGCGAGCGGTCGATGTACTCGACGAGGCCGAGTTCGTGAATGCAACTCGAACTCTGATCATCGCGGGATCCCTAGCCTCGAACGACCATGAGCCCGTGCACCATGACCACGACGTCGCACGGGAGCAGGGGCTTGGCGACATCATCGTGAGCATCATGACCACAGCCGGGCTGGCCTGCGCCTACGGGCACCGGCGGTGGGGGATCGAGGATCCACGCCACCTCGAGCTGCGTCTCGCGGCACCATCGTTCCCCGGCGACGTAATGACCTTCTCTGGCGAGCCGCACCCGGGCGCTATCGTTCCCGGGTCCGTACGGGTTCAAGCGGCGCATGCGCGCGGGCTGCACTGCACGGCCGTGGTGGCGCCACGACCAGTACATCCGGGGAATCGATCGGAGACATGACCAAGCAGCACCCGGCGACCTCTTCCGAAATCGACCCAGCCGACTGGCAGCGCTACGAGAATCCGCCGCTGCAGCTGCACCCCTTGCTGAGTGCTGCGCTGGACCTCTTCGTGCGTCTCGGCTATCACGGAACCAGCGTCCGCGCGATCGCCGCCGAGGCCGGCATGACCGTGCCGGGGCTGTACTACAACTTCGCGAACAAGCAGGACATCCTCACCGAGCTGCTCACACTCTCGAACCAGGAGCTCACCCGTCGTTCCGAGGCGGCGCTCGCAGCGGCCGGGTCGAACCCCCGCACCCGCTTCGCGGCACTGGTCCGATGCATGGTCCTGCACCTGACCTACATGCAGAAATTCGCTCATCTGGTTCGAGAGATCGACTCCCTGGACGACACGCACCGGCTCAAGCACGTGGAACTGCGTGATCGCTTTCAACGGCGCGTCCTCACTGAAGTGATCGCAGCACAGACACTCGGCGACTTCGGTCCCGGAGATCCCTACGAGACCACCAGAGCCGTGCTCTCTCTGTGCAACGGGGTGGCCGACTGGTTCCGCATCGAGGGCGCCGCGACGCCGGAACAGATCGCCGACCGCTACGTGAACTTCGCGCTACGCCTGGTCCTCGATCGGGAAAGCGTGAGCGACCGAATGTGATTACCACGGCTCCGTGGTCGCCGGCAGCGGCGCGCTGGATCCGGCTGCTTGGATCGAATCGATCGCGGTGCGACGGTGGTGGCCAAAGGGCGGCGTTCAGCGCAGTTCGGAAGGGTTCGCCGAAGTCGCCATATGCAACCGACCTGCAGAGACGCACAGCGGTGAACGTCTCCGAACCCCGTCAAGCCGCCCTGGCAGTGTGCGAACCCGGGAGCCTGCAGCGGTCTGTGACCACCACGTTGACCATCAGCTAGGGGCTGCCCTAACGGACTGGCCGGCACTCTGCGCAGGAGTCGGCCCAGCGACGCCATGGACCGATACGTTGGCCTGCGTGCGGGTGGAGATCGAACGCAGAGGGCGTGTGCTGGTCATCCGGATGCGGCGTGCGGACAAACGCAATGCTGTGGATGCGGCGATGACGGCGGGCCTGAGCACCGCTCTGGACCTGCTCGAGGACGATGATCAGCTGTGGGCGGGGGTTCTCACCGGTGATGACGGGGTCTTCTCGGCGGGAACTGACCTGTTGGCCGGCGCCGGAGCCCCGACGCCGCGCGGCGGCCCGTATGGCGTAGTTCGCCGTTCGCGGACGACGCCGCTGATCGCGGCCGTGGAGGGCCTTGCCCTGGGGGGCGGCATGGAGATCGCGCTCGCGTGCGATCTCGTGGTCGCGGGCAGGAGCGCCGCGTTCGGACTGCCCGAAGTGGCGCGCGGGGTGACCGCCACCTCGGGTGCGCTGTTCCGCGCGCAGCGTGCGCTGCCGCTCAACGTGGTGCGCGAACTCCTGCTCACCGGCGAGCGACTCACGGCCGAGCGGGCCGAGAGACTCGGGTTCGTGAACGTGTTGGTCGACGACGGTCAGGTGCTCGCGGCTGCTGTCGGCCTCGCCGATCAGATCTGCGCCAATGCTCCCGGCGCGGTCCGCGCCACTCTCGCCGCCCTCGACGAGCAGGTGGCCGAGGATGACGACCGTGGCTGGGCGGCCACCGAGCGGGCCGCGCGGGCGGTGCGTGATACCGCCGACTTCCGTGAGGGGCTTCGTGCGTTCGCGGAGAAGCGTCGTCCGAACTGGAGCGGCTGCTAGGGCCGAAGGAAGAGGTCAACTCCTCCACAGGCGGGCAGGTGAGGGCTGTCCCTTTCCTGAACTGATCTGGTCACCGCGTCGCCAACCGTTCCAGAAGTCGGTCGATGTCGTCCGCGGTGTTGTACACGTGCGGCGAGATGCGCAGCCCACCCTCTCGTACGGCGCAGGCGATCTTGTGCTCATTGAGGTCCGCCTGCAAGCAGCACGCCGCGCTCGGCGCAGGTCCGGCCGACCTCCTCCAGCGGAGCGTTGTAGCCGTTGGTGAAGTTCACCAGACTCAACTCGACCACGCGGGTCCGCGGCGTCATCGCCTGGATGATGTCGTCGGCGGTGAACCCGTGCCGACCCCGGTCCGGGACGAAGGCGACCTCCACACCCGTGTCCCGGAGCGTGAGCTAGGGAGATCCCGCTGGGGAATTCCAGTTCGTAGGTCACCACCTGGTCGCCGGGACGCCAATCCAGGCCCAACGAGGCGAGGTACAAGCCTTCCGTCGTGCTCTTGAGGAAGGCCACATCCCGGGCGTCGCAGGCCAGCAGCCGTGCGGCCGTGCCGCGCAGGCGGTCGACGCCGACGAACCACTCCTGGACGAGATCGCCGAGCATCTCGCACGACATGCGACGGGTGAGGGCCTCGACGGTGCGCCGAGGCAGCGGGCCGTACGAGGCTGCGTTGAGATATGCCCATTCCTGCGTGACGGGGAACTCGCCGTCGCGCACGGCCAGTGCAGGCGGACGTGGACCGGTCACCTAGCTCACCACGTCCTTGCCGCTGGCCAGAGCTACGGCCTCGATCTCCACTGCGGCACCCCATGCCAGTGCGTGCACACCCACGGTCGTGCGGGCCGGCGGAGCGTCGCCGAAGATCGACTCGTACACCGCATTCACCGCGGGGAAGTCGGCCATGTCCGTCAGGTACACCGTGGTCTTCGCGACGTCGGCGAGACCGAGGTGCCGTTCGGCCAGCACGGCTTCCAGGTTTCGGAAGATCTGGATTGTCTGTTCTCCGGCACCGCCGTCGACGATCTGATCGGTGCCCGGAGGTATACCCAGTTGACCCGACAGGTAGACCACTTCACCGGCCCGTACTCCCAGCGAGATGGGCAGGCCTGGAACCGTGCCCCAGGAATCGAGTGGCACGACATCCCTCCGTCCTTCGGCGTTGATCTCGACGGCGGACGCGCCCAGGTCGCCGGCCACGACCGTGGCGGCGACGAGCGGCCCGGGATCGACCTCCAGGTCGCGGCGATCGATGCACGTTCCCGGTGGCGTCGACACGAAGATCCGCACGGAGGCCAACATGAGGCCTTCGCCGGCCGCGAGCGCGCCAGCCGCGTCATGCCGACTTCCACCGCTGCTGCGGTGCCGGGTCGGGTGACGGGGACGACGGTGCCGGACAGATAGGCGACGTCTCGGCCCGTCGTCATGTGGCAGTACGCGCCGCGGGAGGCGGCATGAGGTCGCTCCGGGGGAGCCGTCTCATGGCCGGACCGGGCCTCGCCAGTCGCCGGACCGGCTCGGCGCCCGGTCGAGACAGCGACCGGGAGATCGGCACGTGTGCGGAAGCGTGACGGCGCTCCGCGGTCCGGGATAATGACAGCTGCTGCTCATCTTTCCTCCGTCGCCGATTCGTCCGGTGGCGCGTACGCCGGGTTCGGCAGGGCGGCGAAGATGTCGGGTGCGGCCGAGACCGGATCTCCGAACCGGGGCGGGCGCTTCTGCAGGAACGCCTCGACGCCTTCCGCGGCGTCCGCGCTGACCCCGCGGAGGTTGAGAGCGTGCGTCTCCAGCTGGTGCGCGGTCATCGGGTGGTCGACGGCCAGCATCCGCCACAGCAACTGCCGTGCGAGAGAAGCGGAAACGGGCGAGGCGTTGATCGCGATGTCCCGGGCGATGGCCATGGCTGCGTCGAGCACCTCGTCCGGCGGGTGCAGGCTGAGCACGAGCCCGGCATCGAGGGCCTCCTGGGCGCCGATCGTGCGTCCCGTCAGCATCCACTCCATCGCCCGCTGCACCGGGACCACCCGGGGCAGGAACCAGGACGAGCAGGACTCGGGGACGAAACCCCGGCGGGTGAAGGGGAACGCCACCTTGGCGTCGTCGGCCAGGACTCGCAGGTCGCATGGCAGCGTCATCGTGATGCCCACGCCCACGGCGTGTCCGTTGATGGCCGCGATGACCGGCTTGGCCGAGTTGAAGATCCTCAACACGACGCGGCCGCCCCCGTCCCGCCGCATCGGTAGGTCCTCTCCGGGAACCGAGAACTGGGTTTCGGCGGGAGCGTCCTCGCTGGTCCGCCACGCCGCGAACGGTGACGCGCTCGTGTCCGACGGGGTCAGCTCCATGCCGGCGCAGAAGCTGCGTCCGGCGCCGGTCAGGACGACGACCCGCACATCGTCGTCGGCGTCGGACCGGTCGAAGCACTCGATCAACTCCGCCTCCATCCGGTCGGTGAAGGCGTTGAGGACGTGGGGCCGGTCGAGCGTGATCACCGCGATGGATCCGTCGACCGCATAGGACACGTGGTCGGCGCTCGGCGGGTCCCCGGAGCCGCGTTCCTGCCCGCGCGTCCCGCCCTGGGGCGCATGCGTCGCAGGGACACTGCGACGACGAACTCTCTCCTCGGCCATGGCGCCTCCCGGAGGCTCGATTGCGTGCCCAGCAGACCGGATCTTGACACGTTTGTCAAAGTCCTGTTGCCTTCCATTCGTGACGGGGGTCACCCCGCTCGTCACGGCTTCCGGCGCCTGCTCCCGGCAGCGCTGCTCACTCGAGGAGACCTCATGAGGATCAAGAACCT
Source organism: Blastococcus sp. SYSU D00669 (assembly GCF_054050715.1). Classification (NCBI taxonomy): domain Bacteria; kingdom Bacillati; phylum Actinomycetota; class Actinomycetes; order Geodermatophilales; family Geodermatophilaceae; genus Blastococcus; species Blastococcus sp. SYSU D00669. The sequence continues at coordinate 11,143 of NZ_JBJGZV010000002.1, read as the reverse complement.
GCGTGTCCGCGTGGTCGAGCCACCGGAGTTCATCTTCCAGTGGCGAGAGGACATCCCTCCGGTGCAGTTGACCATGACGGTCTTCGAGGTGGAGACCGACGAGGGCATCACCGGGGTCTCGACCTCGTGGCTTCCGGGCGCACCGCGGGAGATCGGCGAGACGGCTGATCACTTCTTCCGTCCTATGCTCGTCGGCGCCGACGTGCACCACCGGGAACGGATCTGGCACGAGCTGATGGCCTTCGCGCGCTACATGATTTCCCCGAAGGCCGCGAGCAACATCGACATCGCGTTGTGGGACATCGCCGGCAAGGCGGCCGGGCTGCCCGTCTACAAGCTGCTGGGGGCTCAGCGCGAGCAGATTCCGGTGTACGTCACGACGGAGACCCAGAAGGAGGCGCAGGACTACGCGGAGATCGCGCTGAAGTGCCAGGCCGCGGGGCTGCACGGGGTGAAGCTGCATGCGGCAGCCACCCCGGACAAGGACATCGAGGCATGCCGCGCCACCCGGGCAGCGGTGGGGGACAGCTTCACGCTCATGCTCGACGCGACGAGTGCCTATGACTGGCAGGACGCCGTGCGGGTCGGCCGGGAGATCGAGAAGCTCGGGTTCCACTGGTACGAGGACCCGATGCGCGACGACGACCTCGCCGGCTTCGTACAGCTGTGCCAGGTGCTGGACGTGCCCGTCTTCATGGGCGAGTCGACGGCCAGGGGTCCGTGGCCGTACGCGCACTACCTCTCGATCGGTGCAGCTGACGGGCTGCGCACGGTCGGGGACATCGCCGGCGGCATCACCGGCCTCCGCAAGATCGGCGCCCTCGCCGAGCTGCACAACCGGCGGATGGAGCCGCACTCGTACGGTTCCACGCTCGTCCAGGCCGCCCACCTGCACTACATCCTGTCGGTCCGGAACTGCGAGTTCTTCGAACTCCCGTACCCGCGGGGGCCGCTGGACTTCGGCATGCGCGACACCGTCGAGATCAGTGAGGACGGGCACGCGCTCGCTCCGACGAAGCCCGGGCTCGGCTATGACGTGGATTGGGACGTCGTGGACAACCACACGATCGCGTCCTACGGCTGAGTCGATGTGACCGGCCAACGCGTTCTGGTCCTGGGCGCCGGCGGCATCGGTGGCTTGCTGGCGGCCAGGCTGGCGGACGACCCGGAACTGAGCGTCTCGATCGCGGTGCGGCGGCCGACCCCCGCCCTGAGCTTCACCGCCCACGGGTCCCTGACGTTGCCACCCGTGGACGTCGTCACGTCGGCCGAGAGCTTGGGTCCGGTGGACTGGGTCGTCGTCGCGACGAAGGCCTACGACGTCGCCGGGATCGCGCCGTGGCTGGGTGCGCCGGCCTGCGAGGGCGCGCGCATCGCCATCGCGCAGAACGGTGTGGAGCAGGTCGAGCGGGTGGCGCCCTACGCCCCGCTCGACCTGCTGCTACCGGTCATCGTGACCTACGGTGCCGAGCGGCCGGGGCCCGGCGAGATCGTCCAGACACTCGCGGGCACCACCCGGGTCCCCTCCGGGCCCTTGGGCGCCGCCTTCGCCGCGATGGCCGCTCGCAGCAGCCTGGCGGTGGACGTCGTCGAGGACTTCCCGACGGCTCTGTGGACGAAGCTCGCCTGGAACCTGGTGGGCAACTCGCTGTCGACGATCACCGACCTCCCGGTGCGGGAGATCGGTCGACGACCTGAGCTCCGCGCGCTGGCGACGCGCCTCGTGGAAGAGTGCGCAGCGGTCGCGCGATGCGAGGGAGCGACGCTGGAGCCCGACCTCGTGGAAGGAATGCTCGACGTTTTCGCCGGCTTCCCGACAACTGTGCGCTCGTCGATGTGGCAGGACCGGCGCGCCGGGCGGCCGCTGGAACACGACGCCATCAGCGGGGCAGTCGTCCGAGGCGGCGAACGACGCGGGATCGAAACGCCCTATTCTCAGATGGCAACGCTCCTACTGGCGTCCCTCGGTGAGGGGCGCTGACAGACGGCCGGGCGGCCCTGCTGGGCGACGGGAATGGAGGAACGCATGCCGGGGCCCACTGAGGCGCAGCAGGTCCGACGTGACAACGGCCCGGCGTCGGTCCGCGGGGCGCTGCGCAAGCGGGAGTTGCTCGAGGCCGCGCGCCGCGTGTTCGAGGAGCGAGGGTTCATCGAGACCCGAGTGAGCGACATCGTCAAGGAAGCGCGGGTGTCGCACGGCACCTTCTACACCTACTTCGACACGAAGGAGGCCGTCTTCGAGGCGGTCTCCCACGATGCCATCGACGCCATGCTGGCCTCGATGGCGATCTCGATCCCGTCCGGCGACTTCCACGACCGCGTCCGCGGGTCGATGCGCCGCTTCATCAGGGCGTACCGCCCGCACGCGACCATCATCGGGCTCATCGAGCAGGTGGGCACGTTCTCCCCGGAGATGCGGGAGCTCCGCCTCGACGTGCGCAACAGCTTCGTCCAGCGCACCCGTCGCGGGATCGCCCGCATGAAGGCCCAGGGCCTGGCTGATGCCGACCTCGACGAGGAGTACACGGCCGAACTGCTCGGAGCGATGATCGAGCACACCTGCTACCTCTGGTTCTCCCTCGGCAAGGAGTTCGAGGAGGAGCGCCTCGTCGACGCGTTGACCTCCATCTGGGAGAGAGCGCTGACGCCGCGCCATCAGCTGACCGGGGACAGGCCGCCGTCCACGTTGAGGGAAGCCCCCGTGACGTAGGAGGCGCGCGGGGACAGCAGGAAGGCGGCCACGTCGGCGAACTCCTCGGCGCGGCCGGCTCGGCCGAGCGGCACGTCGAGCGAGCGGGCCAGCCCGTGCACCAGTTCCGCCGGCGAGACCCCGGACGCCGCCGCGGCCGCGTCCCACTGCCCGCTGTGCATCACGCCGATGAGCGCGGCGTTGACGCGGACGCCCTCGGCGGCGTGCTCGGCCGCGAGGGTCTTGGTCACGGCCATCCCGGCCGCTCGCAGTGCTGAGCTGGGAAGCCCGCCGGCCCGCTGAAACCGGCCGAAGACGCTCAGCACGTTGAGGATCGCGCCGCGGCTGGCGATGAGCGCGGGCATCGCCATGCGGCTGAGCCGCACGCCGGCGAGGAGCTTCAGCTCGAAGTCCGCCTGCCAGGCCTCGTCGGGCAGGTCGATCAGCCGGCCGCCCGTTCGATGACCCGCGTTGTTCACCAGGCCGTCGAGACCCCCGAAATGGGCGGTAGTCGCCTCCACCGCCCGCGCGCAGTCCGCCGCTGACGTGACGTCCCCGCGGATCGCCAGCAGCGACCGTCCCTCACCGGACAAGGCCTGGCGCGCCGACTCCAGCCGGTCCGCGTCACGCCCCAGGACGGCGACGCGTGCCCCCTCGCGGAGAAGACGGTCCGCCAGGGCGCGACCGAGGCCGCTCGAGCCGCCGGTGACCAGGAAAGCGCGACCGGCGAGGTCCAGGTCCACGGGCTGTCACCTCGGTTGACCGATGAGGGCGGGGTTGCCCACCTGACCCCCGGGCCGGCTCGTTCGAGCGCGGCCGGTGGGCTCGCCCAGGTGGATCAGGACAAAAGTGACGTCTTGGTCGACAGGGCGTTGGTGAGCTGACATGCTGTCTGTGACGTGGCGCACTGTCAAGTCGACGACGTTATGTCCGGTTCGGAGCGGAAAGAGCGTGGCGTGAGCGAACAACCAGATCCCTCCGTGGCACGCCGACCTGCGCGGCGGCCACGCCTCACGGTGCGCGACGAGTACAAGGCGCTCACGCGGCAACGGCTGGTGGACGCGGCGTTCGAGGAGTTCGCGGACAAGGGCTATGCCCAGTGCACCGTCGAGGACATCGCGCGGCGGGCCGGCACGAGCCGGGCGACCTTCTACGCGCACTTCGCGGGGAAGCTCGAACTGGCCGATGGGATGTGGGAGGTCACTCGTCGCCCCCTCGTCGCGCTGTACCGCGACCTGGCTCGAACGGAGGTGCGCGACGCAGCGGCGCTGGAGGCCTGGCTCAGGCGGACATTCGCCTGGTACGAGGGTAATCGCGCCCGTCTGACCGCCATCCACGAGGCGATCACGCTCGAGGACGAGATGTCCGAGGCGTACCTGGAACGCGTGTCCGAGGTGGCCGCGCTGGTCGCACCGCTGGTGCGCGAGGAGCACATCAACACCGAGCGCAGTGCCTGGCACCGCGCCGCCCTCCTCACGCTCCAGCACGAGCGCTTCTGCTTCTTCTGGATCCTGCGCCGCATGCCGTTCGATCCCGACGAGGCGGTGCACGCACTCGTGGACGTGTGGGTCGAGGCCGTCGGGAACTCGTAGTGAGAGGTCCGCCGGCCCGAGATATCCGGACGGACTCGCTCGCGGCTCTTGACACGCGAACGTGGGCGCCATCACATTGATAGCCGCGTCAACATCCGGCCCGACAGACGAGTCGTCAGCGGGCGCGATCCCGTTCAGACAGGAGACAGGAATGTCGAACCGCAGCAGTGATCGGCGACGAAGCCGCCGCTCCGGTTTGCACCCTCGTGCTGCCCGCTCGCTGACAGCCGTCCTGGCTGCCCTGGCGGTCAGCTTCGCGTCCGCCTGCTCGGGGCAGTCACCCGCAGCCGAGGAGAGCAACGCCGTTGAGGGGGAGGCCCCGGAAGTCGCGGAGAACCAGACGCTGACCGTCGGCGTGGCCACCCTGCAGCAGCAGTACCGCGACCCCGTCCTGGCCAACGAGGGCGGCAACACCTACCCGATCAAGTGGTCCGTCGGTGAGCCGCTGATCCGTCAGGAGAACGACCTGACGCAGGTGCCGGCGCTCGCCACGGAATGGACCATCAGCGACGACGACCTCACGTGGACGATCTCCCTGCGCGAGGGCGTCACGATGCACGACGGCTCCGAATTCACGGCACGAGACGTGGAGACCTCGATCAACCGGGTCAAGGGTCCCGACTTCACGTCCTACGCGGCCTACACCAGGAAGATCGCCTCGGTCGAGGTGGTGGACGACCTGACCATCCGGATCACGACCACCGTTCCCTACGCCAACCTGCTGTTCGACACCCCCGCACCGGTGGCCACCGACTACTACAACGAGGTGGGGGAGGAGGCCTTCCGGGAGGCCCCGATCGCCGCGGGCCCGTGGAAGTTCGAGTCCGCCGTCTTCAACGAGTCCATGACCCTGACCCGGTTCGACGACTTCTGGGACGAGGACCGGATCGCGAACTTCGAGACCCTGGTGCTGCGGATCATGCCGGACGAGAGCAGCCGCGTGGCCGGCCTGCAGACCGGGCAGATCGACGTTGCGCAGGGTCTGACGCCCAACAGCGCCGACCAGCTCCGCAACGCTCCGGGCATCTCCCTGGTCTCCTCGGAGCAGGCGAGCGTGGCGAACGTCTTCTTCGTCGACAACTGGTTGCCGGCGGACTCCCCGCTCAAGAACCCGGATGTGCGGCGGGCGCTGATGCTGGCCATCGACCGGGAGAGCATCGCGAACTCGCTCTACCGCGGATTCGGGACCGTGCCCACCAACGCGACGCTGCCGGTGACACTGGGGCACGACGAGAGCCTCGAGGCCCACCCGTACGACCCGGAGCAAGCACAGCAGCTGCTGGCCGAGGCGGGCGTGTCCGACCTGGCGTTCACCATGCACTTGTACAACGCCACGACGGCGATCGCGGATGTCGTCCGCTTCGCCGAAGCGGTCGCCGGCTACTGGCGGGACATCGGGGTCGACGTCACCCTCGACGTGCTGGACCCGGCCACGTACCTCGACCAGGTGGTCAAGCACCAGCTGTCCGGTGCGGTCGTCCTCGGTACGCCGGGCCTGCTGATCTCCGACCCGGAGAAGCTCTCGATCTTCTACTCGTCCACCGGCGGGTACAGCACCGTCCAGGGCGACGCCGAGCTGGACGCGATGTTCGCCGAGCTGAGTGCCACGGTCGACCGCGACGCCCAGGCCGAGATCGCCGGGGACATCAGCCGGTACCTGCACGAGACGCTCTACGGCCTGCCCGTGGTGGCCCTGGATGCGGTGTACGGCGTCGGGCCCAAGGTCGCCACCTACGAGTTGATGGAGGGGAACCCGTACGCCGGGCCCTTCTACTACCTGCGCGCCAACTGACGGAATCCGGTGTGGTGCCCGGCCGCTGCGGCCGGACACCACACCGGACTCCCTGACCAGGACCCGGTGACACCGTGTCGAGATTCCTCGTCAGTCGACTCCTCCAGGCCCTCGTGGCGATGTGGGTCGTCGTGACCATCGTCTTCTTCCTCGCGCGACTGGGCGGCGACGCGGCAGCGCTCCTGGCTCCCGCGGATGCCACGCCCGAGCAGATCGAGCAGGTCCGTGTGCAACTGGGGCTCGACGAGCCTGTGCTCATCCAGTACCTGCAGTACCTGGGCGGCCTCCTCACCGGCGACCTCGGCACCTCGACGAGCTACCGCCAGCCGGTTCTGGATCTGGTGCTGCCCGCCATGTACAACACCGCGCGGCTGGCACTGACCGCCTTCGTGATCGCCGTGCTGGCCGGCGTCGCCCTCGGCGCCCTGGCCGGCGTCCGCGCGGGGACCGGCTACGACCGCAGCATCCGGGTCCTCGCGGTGCTGGGCCAGTCGGTCCCCTCCTTCTGGCTGGGCATGCTGCTGGTGCTGCTGTTCTCGGTCACCCTGGGCTGGTTGCCCGCCTTCGGATCCGAGGGCTTCACCAGCCTGATCCTTCCCGCGTGCGCCCTCGCCGCCTTCCCCCTCGCCTCGATCGCCCGGCTCACACGGTCTTCGGTGCTGGAGGTGGTGGGCCGCGACCAGACGACCTTCCAACGGTCGAAGGGGGTCGGCAGCGGCAACCTCCTGACACACGTCCTGCGGAGCGCGTCGCTGCCGGTCGTGACGCTGGCCGGGATCCAGCTCGGCGCGATGTTCTCCGGCACGATCGTGATCGAGAACCTCTTCGCCTGGCCGGGCGTCGGTCAGCTGGCCATCCAGGGCATCGCCGCCAAGGACTACGCCCTCATCCAGGGCATCGTCATCGTGAACACCTTCGTGTTCGTCGCCCTGCTCTTCCTGGTCGACCTCTCCTACGGCTGGCTGGACGCCCGCGTGCGGCACAGCGGCGGACGGCGGAGGGGCTCCGGGGCGCCGTCGTCGCCGGCCGACGCCGGCGAGGCCGCTCCCCTCGTCACCTCGGGAAAGGCGGGTGAGCAGGCATGAGCACGGAGCTGGCGGTGCTCGAACGGGACACTTCTCGAAGCAAGCTGATGGGCCGCTTCCGGCGGCGGCGTCGGACCCGCTGGCCGATCTTCTCGGGCGCGGTCATGGCCGCGTTCGCCCTCTGCGGCGCGTTGGGCGGCGTGCTCGCCCCCTACGACCCCGAGCAGAACGACCTCAGCGTGGCACTGCGCCCACCGGTGTTCGCCGGGGGCACCGCCGACCACCTGCTGGGCACCGACCAGCTCGGCCGCGACATCCTCAGCCGGCTGCTGGCAGGTGCGCAGGTGTCCTTCCTGGTCGCGGCCGGCGCCGTGCTCATCGCGGGGGCACTCGGCCTGCTGATCGCCCTGCTCGCCGGCTTCATCGGTGGGCGGCTGGACACCGGGCTGACCCGCGTGGCGGACGCGTCGATGGCCTTCCCCGTGGTCCTCCTCGCCATCGTCATCGTGGCCGTGTACGGCAAGAGCCTGGTCGTCGTGGTGCTGGTGCTGGTCCTCGCCACCTGGCCGCAGTACGCCCGCGTGCTGCGCAGCGAGGTCATCCAGACCAAGACGCAGCACTTCGTGACGATGTCCGGCGTCATGGGCGGGAACCGTTTCTGGGTCATTACCCGGCACGTCGTGCCCAACGTGATCCCGACGCTCCTGGTGCTGGCCACGCTGCAGGTCGGGCTCGCGATCATCGCGGAGGGGTCGCTGAGCTTCCTCGGCATCGGCGTTCCGCCGCCGGCCGCTTCCTGGGGGAACATGCTGGCCGACGGCCGGACGTTCCTCGCCACCGCGTGGTGGCTCCCCGTCCTCCCCGGCATCGCCCTCAGCGTGACGGTGCTTGCCGCGAACCTCCTCGGCGACTGGCTCCGCCAGGCCCTCGACCCGGCAACGAGGCGATGACCATGCTCGACATCCGAAACCTGACCACCCAGTACTTCCAGGGAGGGCAGGTCGCCGCGGCGGCCCGGGGGGTGAGCCTCCAGCTGGAGCGGGGATCGGCCACGGCACTCGTCGGCGAATCCGGCTCCGGGAAGAGCACCGTCGCCATGAGCGTCATGCGGCTGATCAGGCCGCCGATCGGTGACATCGTGGACGGACAAATCCTGGTCAACGGCCGGGACGTCACCGCGGCCTCCAAGGCGGAGGTCCGTGACATCCTGCGCACCGAGATCGGCTTCGTCCCGCAGGACCCGACCACGGCGCTGGACCCCCTGTACACGGTCCGCTCGCAGATCGCCGAGGCGATGCCGCACGTGCCGCGGCACGAGCGCGACGAGATGATCGTGCGCCTGCTCGACTCGCTGGGCATCGCCAACGCCCGGGACCGGTTGCGCGAGTACCCCCACCAGTTCAGCGGCGGCATGCGCCAGCGCGTCGCGATCGCCATCGCCCTGGCGAAGGACCCGAAGCTGCTCATCGCCGACGAGCCGACCACGGCCCTGGACGTCACGACGCAGATCGGGATCCTCCGGCTGCTGGACCGGCTGCGCCGCGAGCACGAGCTCACCACGCTCTTCATCACGCACGACATCCGCGTCGCCCGGCTGGTCTGCCAGCAGGTCGCCGTCATGTACGGCGGCGTGGTGACCGAGCGCGGTCCGCTGGCGACGGTGGCCGAGCGTCCCTCGCACCCGTACACGCGGGCGCTGCTCGACGCGAGCTCGCTCAACGTGCCGCCGCGCACGAAGTTGAGGGCCATCCCCGGCAGTCCGCCGTCGCTGTTCGCCATGCCGGAGGGCTGCCCGTTCGCCGCCCGGTGCCCCAACGCGACCGAGGTCTGCGCCAAGGAGATGCCGGCGACGACGACGCGCGCCGACGGCGTGTCCTACGCCTGCTGGAACCCGGTGCAGGCATGACCGACTACGTCCTCGAGGCACGCGGGGTCGTCAAGACCTACCACCCCCGGCGGCACGAGGCGGTGCACGCGCTCGCCGGCGTCGATCTCGGCGTGGTACCGGGCGAGATGCTCGGGCTGGTGGGGGAGTCCGGGAGCGGCAAGACCACCCTCACCCGGCTGCTGCTCGGGATCGAGACGCCCACGTCCGGCTCGGTCTTCTTCCACGGCAAGGACCGGGCGCAGTTCACCGCGGACGACCGGCGTGACTACTACAACGCGGTCTCGGCGGTCTTCCAGAACCCGTACAGCTCGCTGAACCCGCGGCGGCGCCTGTGGGACATCATCACCGAGCGCCGCGCCATCGCCGGCAACGCCTCGCGCGCGCAGCGGCGGGCACGGGCGGCGGAGCTGCTGGAGATCGTGTCGCTGCCGGCCGAGTTCGCCGACCGGTTCCCGCACCAGCTCTCCGGGGGGCAGCGGCAGCGCGTGGCCATCGCGCGCGCCCTGGCCGAGAACCCCGACGTCATCGTCCTGGACGAGCCGATGTCGGCCCTCGACGTCTCGGTGAGCGCGCAGATCGCCAACCTGCTGCTCGACCTGCAGGCGCAGTTCGGGGTGAGCTACCTCTTCGTCGCCCACGACATGCACATGGTGCGCCACCTCTGCCACCGGGTCGCGGTGCTCCTCAAGGGCCGCATCGTCGAGGAGGGCCCGGTCGCCGAGGTCCTCTCCCATCCTCAGCACGAGTACACACGCAACCTCATCGCGGCTTCCGAACTCGCCTCCCTCGACGTCCAGGAGCTGTCCGCGCCGCCACCGGCGCAGCACGCGGAGGCCCCGGCCCCGCCCACCGTCGCACGAGCCTGACTCGGGCCCGTGTCTCCGTTCGGTCCACGAGCAGGAACAGGAAAGGACAGCACATGAAGATCACCGGGATCACGGCCACGCAGCTTCAGCCCACCGAGCAGGACTTCAAGTACACCGAGGCGTGGCGGCCCAGCAAGGTGGGGATGATCCTGTTCCGGATCACCGGCGAGGACGGCCACGAGGGCCACTGCATCACGTGGCTGTGCGGGCCGGGGGCGACCGAGGACTGGCTCCCGCGCCTCCGCGACACCCTCGTCGGCCGGGACGTCCACGACGTCGAGGCCATCTCCTACGAGCTGACCGACCGGCTGACGGCCCCGAACCCCGTTGCCTCGGCCGTCGACATCGCCCTGTGGGACCTGCTCGGCAAGCACCACGAGACACCGGTCTACAAGCTGCTCGGCGCCGCCCGCCACGAGCTGCGCGCCTACGCGAGCACCGTCTACTACCCGACGATCCAGGAGTACATCGACCTGGCGCTGCAGTGCCGGGACGAGGGCTTCAACGCCTACAAGCTGCACCCGTTCGGTGTGCCGGACAAGGACATCGAGCTGTGCCGCGCCGTCCGCGAGGCCGTCGGCGACACCATGGACCTGATGCTCGACCCGGTCAACGCCTACGACCGCATCGGCGCGTTCAAGGTCGGGCGCGTGCTCGAGGAGCTCAACTTCTACTGGTACGAGGCCCCCATCCCCGACACCGACATCCAGGGGCTGACCGACCTCACCCGCAGCTTCGACATCCCGATCACCGCCGTCGAGAGCGTCTCCGGCGGACTGCTGCACTACCCCCAGTACCTCGTCGGCCACGCCGTCGACTCGGTCCGCTCGGTCGGCGACTGGATCGGCGGCATCACCGCCATGCGCAAGTCCGCGGCCCTGTGCGAGGCGTTCGGCGTCAAGTACGAGCCGCACAGCTACGGGACGACGCTGGTCCAGGCCGCGCACTTCCACGTCATGCTCGCGATCCACAACTGCGACCTCGTCGAGCTGCCCGTCCCCACCGGAATCCTGGACGCCGGCATGAAGAACGGCCTGCGCGTCGACAAGAACGGCAACGTGCCGGCGCCGACCCTGCCCGGCCTCGGCTACGAGATCGACGAGGACGAGATCGACCGGCTGACCGTCCGGGAGCTCACCGTCGGCTCGGGAACGGCCATGTCCGGTCACTGACCGGCAGGCCCCCGCACCCGTCAGGGGGCCCGGGGGGGGGGGGGGGGGGGGGGGGGGGGGGGGCGCGGGGGGGGGGCGCGCGCGCCGCCGCCGCGCCCCACGCCCCCCACGGCGCCCTC